>DAITLT010000550.1:0-1524 GCA_036835505.1 Pseudomonas sp. | reverse complement strand
GGTTCTGTTGCCGTTTCGTCGCGAGCCGCGTTGCTGCGCCAAATGGCGCCAGGCAAGGCGCGGGACGCAGGGAATGGTGGTCCCTTGCCAAGTCCCGCAACGCCGCATGGCGCCATTTGCCGCGCAACCCTACGGGCCGGGCCGGTTTTTGTGCGCTGCTGCGTTTCTCGTCGCTTATTTGGAACACCAAACCACGCTCCTCGTGCCTTGCCGCGCGCAAAAACCGGCTCCGGCGCGGCCGCGACGAAACGGGAACAGACCCTGCAACCGGCGAGCCGATCGGCCTCAAGCGCCTGCTGCTGCGGCCCACCGCCAGCCTGTGCGTCGAAGCCAAGGAACGCCAGGAACAGCGGGAAAAACACCTGCGCGACCGTGATCAATGATGGAGACCCCTGCAATGACTGAACGACTACCCGTGACCGTGCTATCGGGCTTTCTCGGTGCCGGCAAGAGCACCCTGCTCAACTACATCCTGAAGAACCGCGAGGGCCTCAAGGTCGCGGTGATCGTCAACGACATGAGCGAAATCAATATCGATGGCAGCGAGGTTCAGCGCGATGCCAGCCTCAACCGTGCCGAAGAAAAGCTCATCGAGATGAGCAACGGCTGCATCTGCTGCACCCTGCGCGAGGACCTGCTGGAAGAGGTCGGCCGCCTGGCCCGGGACGGTCGCTTCGACTACCTGCTGATCGAGTCCACCGGCATTTCCGAGCCGCTGCCGGTGGCGGAAACCTTCACCTTCCGTGACGAGCAGGGCCAGAGCCTGGCTGATCTGGCACGCCTGGACACCCTGGTCACGGTGGTCGACGGGGTCAACTTCCTGCGTGATTTCCACGACGCCGAGAGCCTGGCCAGTCGTGGCGAGACCCTCGGCGAGGACGACGAGCGCTCGATCACCGACCTGCTGATCGAGCAGGTGGAGTTCGCCGATGTGCTGCTGGTGAGTAAGATCGATCTGATCGGCAGCCATGAGCGCGAGGAGCTGATCGCCATCCTGCGCGGCCTCAACACCCACGCCGAGATCCTGCCGATGGCCATGGGCGCGGTGCCGCTGGGCAAGATCCTCGATACCGGGCGCTTCGACTTCGAGCGTGCGGCCCAGGCACCGGGCTGGCTCAAGGAACTGCGCGGCGAGCACATCCCCGAGACCGAGGAGTACGGCATCGCCTCCAGCGCCTACCGCGCGCGGCGGCCGTTGCATCCCGAGCGCTTCTTCACCTTCATCAACCGCGAATGGAGCAATGGCCGCCTGCTGCGCTCCAAGGGCTTCTTCTGGCTGGCCAGCAAGTACCAGGAAGCCGGCAGCTGGTCCCAGGCCGGCGGCCTGATGCGCCACGGTTTTGCCGGGCGCTGGTGGCGTTTCGTGCCGAAAAGCCAGTGGCCGACCGATGACGAAGGCCTGCAGGCGATCATGCAGCACTGGAGCGCCGAGGTCGGCGACTGCCGCCAGGAGCTGGTGTTCATCGGCCAGAACATCGACTTCGCCCAGCTGACCGCCGAGCTGGATGCCTGCCTGCTGGATGA
>DAITLT010000549.1:0-1526 GCA_036835505.1 Pseudomonas sp. | reverse complement strand
GCCATGCCGATCGAGCGCATGCAGTGGTGGATGCGCCCAGGCCCGAGGCGCGCCTGAGCCATCATAAAGCCTTCGCCCTCGGCGCCCAGCAGGTTGGTCGCCGGCACCCGCACATTGCGCAACAACAACTCGCTGTGGCCCTCGGGCGCCAGGTGGTTGAGTACCGGGATATTGCGCAACAGCTCCACCCCCGGCGTGTCGAACGGCACCAGGATCATGCTCTGCTGGCGATGGGGCTCGGCGTCCGGGTCGGTCTTGCCCATCACGATCAGCAGCTTGCAATCGGGGTGCGAGGCATTGGTGATAAACCACTTGCGCCCGTTGATCACATAGTCGTCGCCGTCGCGGCGGATCAGGGTCTGGATATTGCTGGCATCCGAGGACGGCACGTCCGGCTCGGTCATGGCAAAGGCCGAGCGGATCGCGCCGTCCAGCAGCGGCAACAACCAGCGCTGGCGTTGTTCGGGCGTGGCGAACAGGTGCAGCAACTCCATGTTGCCGGTGTCCGGCGCATTGCAGTTGAACACCTCGGAGGCCCAATGCACGCGACCCATGATCTCGGCCAGGGGCGCGTATTCCAGATTGCTCAGGGCAGTGCCCGGCTCATCCGCCTGCAGCGCCGGCAGAAACAGGTTCCACAGCCCTTCCGCGCGGGCCAGGGCCTTCAAATCGGCCATAAAGGACACCGGAAACTGCCCCGCCGCCACCTCCGCGTGCCAGGCGCCAATACGCGGCACGATATGCGTGTCGAGAAACGTCCGCAGTTGCAGGCGCAGGGCTTGGGTACGGGGGCTGTAGGCAAAATGCATGGCGAACCTCGGGGCGGTCTGAAGACGATCGGGGCAATAACTGAAGCCCACCATAGCCAGGCCCAGGAGAAAAACCCAGGATGTTGCAGGCGCTGAATCAAGCCCTATCAGTGCCGCCCACGTCAGCACAGTCTTGACCAGGATCATCGTCACCATCGCCGCCATGGCGTAGCGCCCGCCATGCACGATTTTTTCAACATGACCGGCGCGCTGCGCTATGGTCGAGAGACCCACCCTGGAGAGACAGTCATGGCCTTGAAACACGCACTATCCGGCGAAGTGCTGCAACTGCTGCCCGCCACCCCCGCCACCGCCCTAATCTCCCAAGCGCTGGTGTGCGCACCACGCCTGGAAGTTATGCGCTTAGCTTTGGAGGCCGGCAAGCTGATCCCAGGGCACGCGGTTGCCGGGCCGCTGACCATCCAGTGCCTGCAAGGCAGCGTCGAGGTTCAGGCCGATGGCGTATGGCAGAGCCTGGAGGAAAACCAGTTGATCTACGTTGCCGAGGGCGTCGAGCACGCCCTGCAGGCCAAGGCGGGAGCCATCGTCCTGGTGACCCTGGTGCGCCTGCCACACACCGACTAGCAGGCCCTACCAGTGCAGGTAAAACATCGCCTTGGCCAGCAGCACGATCAGCAGCATCTGCCCCAGCACCGCCCAGTGCAGCTGGCGATACAGCGCCGGCGTCATGCGCCCGCTGCGCAGCAGCATGGCCAC
>DAITLT010000548.1:0-1539 GCA_036835505.1 Pseudomonas sp. | reverse complement strand
GCGGCCACGGCTTTATCGCCGAGTGGGGCATGGAGCAGAACGTGCGCGACAGCCGGATCTCCATGCTGTACGAAGGCACCACTGGCGTACAGGCCCTCGACCTGCTGGGTCGTAAGGTGCTGATGACCCAGGGCGAAGCGCTGAAAGGCTTCACCAAGATCATCCACAAGTTCTGCCAGACCAACGAAGCCAACGAAGCCGTCAAGGAGTTCGTTGCACCGCTGGCGCAGCTGAACAAGGAGTGGGGCGACATCACCATGAAAGTGGGGATGGCCGCGATGAAAGACCGTGAAGAAGTCGGCGCCGCTTCGGTGGACTACCTGATGTACTCCGGTTATGCCTGCCTGGCCTACTTCTGGGCTGACATGGCGCGTCTGGCTGCCGAGAAACTGGCTGCCGGTACCGACGAAGAAGCCTTCTACAAGGCCAAGCTGCAGACTGCGCGCTTCTACTTCCAGCGCATCCTGCCGCGCACCCGTGGCCTGGTGGTGACCATGCTGTCGGGCGCCAACAACTTGATGGACATGGCCGAAGAAGACTTCGCCCTGGGCTACTAAGTTGTAAGCCTGCCTGCGGGCACAACAAGCCGCGCACCTTCGGGTTCGCGGCTTTTTTGTGCGCGCAGGCAGCAGGGCCTGAGGGTTGAGTGGCGCGACGCGGGCCTCTGGCGGTTGGGGCAAATGCGGGTTTTGCGCACTGATTGGATGCCGAACAGTCGCCAAGCAGGCAGAATGCCAGGCACTGCCAGCGTTCGCTGGTTGCTGCTCTGGAGTTTGTTTTGTCGCGCTTTTCTGCCCTGCGCCTGGGTCATTTCCTGCCCTCCCTGCTGCTATTTGGCGCCGGGGTGCTGGCGACCAGCCTGGTTTCCCTGAGCGAGTTCTTTGTCTCGCTGTTCAATGTGCTGCCGACCTTGTTGCTCCTGCTGGGCGGCGCCTTCTGCATGGTCTATAGCCGCCAGCGCGAGCTGTTTCTGTTGCTCACGGTGTACCTCGGCTACTTCCTGCTGGATACGCAAACCGATCACTTTCGCGCCACCGGCAGTGTGCGCGAGGATGGCGCGTTGATTTTTCATCTCTGCTGCCTGCTGTTGCCGTTGCTCTATGGCCTGTACGCCGTCTGGCAGGAGCGTACCCAGTTGGTGCAGGACCTGATCGCCAGGGCGGCGGTGCTGGTGGCCGTGGTCGGGGTGGCGGTGGCGCTGCAACAGCGCTTTCCGGCGGCCCTGCTGGCCTGGCTGGCGGAGATCCGCTGGCCGGCGTTGCATGGCGCCTGGATGAGTCTGATCCAGCTGGTCTATCCGTTGTTCCTGCTGGCGTTTATCGGCTTGCTGGTGCAGTACCTGCGTCAGCCGCGGCCGCTGCATGCGGCGCAACTGGTCGGTTTGCTGGGTTTGTTGTGGATGCTGCCGCGGGTGTTTATCCAGCCCCAGGCGCTGAACATCATGGGCAGCCAGGTGATGTTGATGATCGCCGTGGCGGTGGCCCATGAGGCCTATCAAATGGCCTTTCGCGATGAGCTGACCGGCTTGCCGGGGCGGCG
>DAITLT010000547.1:0-1542 GCA_036835505.1 Pseudomonas sp. | reverse complement strand
CATCCCATGGATAACCTGCAAAACGCCGTGAACAGTCTGGTTCATGGCTCCAATACGCTGTTCATTCTGCTTGGCGCGGTGATGGTGCTGGCCATGCACGCCGGCTTTGCCTTCCTTGAAGTCGGCACCGTGCGGCAGAAGAACCAGGTCAATGCGCTGTCGAAGATCATCTCCGACTTCGCCGTGTCGACCCTGGCCTATTTCTTCGTTGGCTACTGGATTGCCTACGGGGTGACCTTTATGGCGCCTGCTGCTGAGTTGACCACGGATCATGGTTACGCCCTGGTTAAATTCTTCTTCCTGCTGACCTTCGCCGCGGCGATCCCGGCGATTATCTCCGGCGGCATTGCCGAACGCGCCAAGTTTGGTCCGCAACTGTGCGCGACTCTGTTGATCGTGGCGTTTATCTATCCGTTCTTCGAGGGCCTCATGTGGAACGGCAATTATGGCCTGCAGGTCTGGCTGGCCGAGCGCTTTGGTGCCAGCTTCCATGACTTTGCCGGTTCGGTGGTGGTGCATGCGGTGGGCGGCTGGCTGGCCCTGGCCGCGGTGCTGTTGCTGGGCCAGCGCAATGGCCGTTATCGCGAGGGCCGGCTGATTGCCTTTGCACCGTCGAATATCCCGTTTCTGGCCCTGGGCTCATGGGTGCTGATTGTCGGCTGGTTCGGTTTCAACGTGATGAGTGCCCAGACCCTGGAGGCGATCAGTGGCCTGGTGGCGGTCAACTCGTTGCTGGCCATGGTCGGCGGCACCATGGCGGCCTTGCTGGTCGGGCGCAATGACCCAGGTTTTCTGCACAACGGCCCGCTGGCCGGGCTGGTGGCGGTGTGCGCCGGCTCCGATCTGATGCACCCGGTTGGCGCCTTGATTACCGGCGCAGTTGCCGGCGGCCTGTTCGTTTGGGCGTTTACCGCCACCCAGGTGAAATGGAAGATCGATGACGTGCTCGGCGTTTGGCCATTGCATGGCTTGTGCGGCGTATGGGGTGGGATTGCCTGCGGAATCTTCGGTCAGCAGGCGCTGGGCGGTCTGGGCGGTGTCAGCCTGATCAGTCAGTTGATCGGCACGGGCCTGGGCATTGTCATTGCCCTGCTCGGCGGCTTGCTGGTGTATGGCATGTTGAAGGCCAGTATCGGCATTCGTCTGAGCCAGGAGGAGGAGTATTACGGTGCCGACCTGTCGATCCATAAGATCGGCGCCACCAGCCACGACTGATCCTGATGCTAGAAACAACAAAGGCGCCTGGGCGCCTTTGTTGTTTCTGCTCTGGCAGTATTTAGCGTGAGCGTGGCACCGCGACAAGCAACTCGGTCGGGGGTTGTTCGCAATGGATCTTGCGCCCCAGCAGGGCTTCGATCGGCGGCAGGGCAAAGGCATCGTCTTCGCCGGCAAAGCTGATCGAGGTGCCGCTGCTGCCGGCGCGGCCGGTACGCCCGATGCGGTGTACGTAGTCGTCCGGGGTTTCCGGCAGGGTAAAGTTGATCACATGGCTGATGCCGTCGACGTGGATGCCGCGGCCGGCCACATCGGTGGCCACCATCA
>DAITLT010000546.1:300-1544 GCA_036835505.1 Pseudomonas sp. | reverse complement strand
GATGTCGTCCAGCTCGGCATGGAAGTAGCGGCCCTTGAGGTTCTGGTTGAACTGGTAGTCGAGGCCGGCCAGATCCAGGTGATCGGCAGTGATGCCGCCGGCGAAACGGCGGTTTTTGCTGTTGAGTACCAGCTCCTCGGAGTTGGTCGAGGAACGGTCGATGACCTTGTCCAGGCGTCCACCGGTAAAGGTCAGACCGTCGATTTCGCTGGAGGTCAGCAGGCCGCCTTCGAACACCTGGGGCAGCAGGCGGCTGTCGCTAGCCTTGACCACCGGCAGCTCGGGAATATGCGAGCCGTAGCGAAATTCGGTAGCGGAGACCTTGACCTTGGCGGTCAGGCCGAGGCGGCCGAACTGATCGGGAGTGCCGCCATCGTCCTGCACCGGCAGCAGATCGGTACCTGTGCGGCCGCCGCCGGAGTCGAGTTTGACCCCAAGCAGGCCCAAAGCATCGAGGCCGAAGCCGACGGTGCCTTCGGTGTAGCCAGACTGGACGTCGAGCCAGAAACCCTGACCCCATTCTTCGCGTTTGTTCTGGCCGTTGCCTTCGCGGAAATCGCGATTCAGGTAGATATTGGTGGTGGTCAGACTGGCCTTGCTGTCAGCGACGAAGTCGGCATGGGCAACAGGGGCAAGCAGGGCCGTGGCTACGGCTAGGCTAAGCAGATGAGCAGGCGGCAGGGCCTGGCGGGATGCGTTGAGCATCTTGTGGTCTCCATTGTTGTTTTTGTCACGGCTGCGCACCACTGCGCGAGTCGTTCAGATCGGTGGATCGAGCCACCTGAAACCGATGCTAGGGGGTCAAGCTTTCACCAGGCTTTCAGCTTGAAAGAAAATTGTTGGGGCGTTCGTAGGGTCTGTTGCCGTTTCATCGCGAGCCGCGTTGCCGCGAGAAATGGCCCCCGGTTAGGCGCAGGACGCAGGTAATGGTTATTCCCTTGCCAAGTCCTGCAACAACAGCGGGGGCCATTTCCCGCGCAACCCGAAGGGCCGGGCCTGTTTTTGCGCGAGGCGGCGTTTCTCGTCGCTCATTTGGAACAACCAAACCGCGCTCCTCGTGCCTTGCCTCGCGTAAAAACAGGCTCCGGCGCGACCGCGAATGAAACGGGAGTAGACCCATGAGTCCTCGCGCCGCCTGCTTTGCCTGCCTGGATCGACAACCCGCCGCCACCTTCGAGGCGGCGCTGTGGATTGCCGCGGAGCACGACCCCGGCGTGCAGCCGGCCGAGCTGCTGCGCGGGCTC
>DAITLT010000546.1:0-290 GCA_036835505.1 Pseudomonas sp. | reverse complement strand
ATGCCCTGCAGCAACAGGTCAACCTGGGCTTGCCCACGCTGCCCGCCCAGGAGCTGGGGCAACCCCTGCTGCGGCGTCTCAGCGCGCTGGACTTTCACCCCGACGAGGAGAGCCCGTTGCGCCCGCGGGTCGCCCTGCTGCACCAGGTGCTGCTGCGTCGCCGCGGCCAGCCCTTGAGCCTGGCGCTGCTGGCCCTGGAGCTGGCCAGGCGCCTGGAGATTCCGCTGCAAGGGGTGAATTTTCCCGGGCATTTCCTCCTGCGCGTGCCCGGCGCCGACCACCTGCTCGAC
>DAITLT010000545.1:0-1545 GCA_036835505.1 Pseudomonas sp. | reverse complement strand
TGTTCGACCTGCTCGGCGTTGGCGGCCAGCACTTCGTCGAGCATCGACTCGATGGCGCCGCTGTCGGTGACCTGCTTGAGGCCTTTGGCTTCGATCACCTGATCAGCACTGCCTTCGCCGTTGGCCATGGCTTCAAAGACCATCTTGGCAATCTTGCCGCTGATGGTGTTGTCCTTGATGCGCAGAATCATGCCGCCCAGTTGCTCGGCAGACACCGGCGATTGTTCGATCTCCAGGTTGCCACTGTTGAGCAGGCTGGAGAGGTCGCCCATCACCCAGTTGGCGGCCAGCTTGGCGTCGCCACATACGGCATTCACGGCTTCGAAGTAGTTGGCCAGTTCGCGGCTGGCGGCCAGCACGTCGGCGTCGTAGGCGGACAGGCCAAACTCAGCCTGGAAGCGCTCGCGCTTCTGCACCGGCAGTTCTGGCAGGGTGGCACGCACCTCGTCGAGGAAGCTCTGTTCGATCACCACCGGCAACAGGTCGGGGCAGGGGAAGTAACGGTAGTCGTTGGCTTCTTCCTTGCTGCGCATGGAGCGCGTCTGGTCCTTGTTCGGGTCGTACAGGCGGGTTTCCTGCACGACTTTGCCGCCGTCTTCGATCAGCTCGATCTGCCGTTGCACTTCGTGGTTGATGGCTTTTTCGATAAAGCGGAACGAGTTGACGTTCTTGATCTCGGCGCGGGTGCCGAACTCGGCTTGGCCAACCGGGCGCACCGAGACGTTGCAGTCGCAGCGCAGCGAGCCTTCGGCCATGTTGCCGTCGCAGATGCCGAGGTAGCGCACCAGGGCGTGGATGGCTTTGACGTAGGCCACCGCTTCCTTGGCCGAACGGATGTCCGGCTCGGAGACGATTTCCAGCAGCGGGGTGCCGGCGCGGTTGAGGTCGATGCCGCTCATGCCGTGGAAGTCTTCGTGCAGGCTCTTGCCGGCGTCTTCTTCGAGGTGCGCGCGGGTGATGCCGATGCGCTTCTGGGTGCCGTCTTCCAGGGTGATGTCGAGGAAGCCCTTGCCGACGATGGGGTGATCCATCTGGCTGGTCTGGTAGCCCTTGGGCAGGTCCGGGTAGAAGTAGTTTTTACGGGCGAACACGTTGCGTTCGGCGATTTCGGCATCAATCGCCAGGCCGAACTTGCAGGCCATGCGCACGGCCTCGGCGTTGAGCACCGGCAAGGTGCCGGGCATGCCGAGGTCAACCAGGCTGGCCTGGGTATTGGGCTCGGCGCCAAAGGTGGTGGCGCTGGCCGAGAAAATCTTCGATTGGGTGCTGAGCTGGGCGTGGATTTCCAGGCCGATTACGGTTTCCCATTGCATCTTGCGTATTCCTCGAATGCGTTGCGGGCGGCCGCCTCGTCATCGTGCATGTCTTCTGTAGGAGCCAGCTTGCTGGCGATGCTTTTTACCTTATTGATCGCCAGCAAGCTGGCTCCTACAGCGGTGCGCGAGAGCTGTGCGGGCTATGCCTTAGAAGCCTTTGGGTGTCTGTTGATGCCAGTCAGTCACCTGCTGGTACTGGTGGGCGACGTTGAGCAGGCGGCCTTCCTGG
>DAITLT010000544.1:0-1559 GCA_036835505.1 Pseudomonas sp. | reverse complement strand
TGATAGCTCAGGCTCTGGCCGGCCTGGCCCCACTGGGTGGCCGGGGCGCCGACCTGCACGCTGGGTGCGCTCTGGGTGCAGGTGCTGCCGCCGGCGCCGCCGAACTGTACATCCACCTGGGCTTTCTGGTCGTCGACCCAACTGGTGGTAAGGGTCACGCCGGCCGCCGGGTCGCTGAAGCTGTGGCCCTGCTCCAGAGCGGGGTCCAGCCAGTCGCTGACGCTGCCTCCGGTTCCCGGGGTCATGTCCAGCAGGTCGCTGAACAGGCGGCTGCCGGCCCGACGTACGACCACGCCATTGGTGACGTTGGCAGCGTTGACGGTGCTGCCGTCGAGCAAGTTCGCCTCGAAGCCGACCGGCTGGTGGAAGTCGACGTAGTACCAGTTACTCGGGTCGTCGGCTTTGACCACCTTGAGTACCTTGACCCCGTAGGCGCCGAGGTCGGCATAGGGCAGCAGGTCGAAGCGTCCGGAGCTGGACACGGTCAGCACTTCCCTGCTGTGCAGCCAGCCCAGGCGCTCCTTGTTGAACGGGTTGTAGTGGCCCTGGCTGCCGTTGTTCGTGCCGAGCACATCCATGCTGTCGCCATAGACGACACTCGAGCAACTGCTGCCGAGGGTGGTGGCGCCGCACTCGAGGGCATGGGCGTGGTCGAGACCGAGGTTATGGCCGAACTCATGAGCCAGGTTGTGTAGGTCGAACAGGCCATTGATGTAGGTGTCGGTCGGCTTGCCGCCCACCGACCCTGAGCCGGCATAACCGCAGGCATTCTTCGGGAACACATAGATGAAGCGGTCGTAGTTGCTCAGGTTGTAGCCGTTCTGGCTGGCGGCGTAGCGCGCCTGGTTACGCAGGCTGTAGGAGTCGCAGACGGTGCTGCTCAGGGCGATGGTATGCCAGCCGCTCACCGCGCCGCTGAGCCAGCTGCGCCCGGCGGAGTTCTCGCGGATATAGGCGTCCAGGGTGTCGAACATGCCCTTGGCCTGGGCGGTGGTCCAGGGTTGGGCTGTGTTGTCGCTGAAGTTGACCAGGATCATCAGGCTGCGCTGTTCGCCGAGGCTGTACTCGACGGATGGGACGACGCTGCCGTCCAGGGTGGTGTTGCTGCCGGCGTTGTCCAGCCAGACCACACCGCTGTCGCCGTCCTCCAGCGCCAGCACGCCATCGCGCCCGGCCTGTGCCTGGCCGAACAGCACGCCGTCCAGGCGCACCCGCTTGCCGTTGCCATGGCGCGGTGCGTCCTTGGCGAAGCTCAGCTCGAAGCGCTCGCCGAAGGGCGTTTCGAGGAAGTGACGCAGGTGGTGGCTGCCGTCGGGGAAGTCCTCGTAGCGCACCTCCAGGGTGCCCTCCACTTGCAGCGGGCGTTCCAGGGTGTCGAGCAGTTGCCGGGCCAGCTTGTTCTGCTGGACCTCGGGCAGGCTGGCGCGCAGGGCGGCGGCCGGGTCGTGTTCGGCCAATTCGGCCAGCAGTTGCTGGCGCTGCGCGGCCTGTTGCTCGAGCTGCAGCAGCAGGCGTGGGCGTTCGGCGCTGCCGGCCTGGTCGAGGCGCTGTTGCAGCTT
>DAITLT010000543.1:0-1573 GCA_036835505.1 Pseudomonas sp. | reverse complement strand
TGTCGACCAGCGTGGTGTATTCCTTGAACTTCTCGTAGCTGCCCTGCTGCACAGCGGCCTGCAGGGTATTGACCACGTCCGGGTTGTAGGCGTGGTACTCGCCACCGTAGACGAACTTGAGCAAACCACCCTGTTGGATCGGTTTGCGGTTGTTCCAGGCCTCAAGGGCCAGCAGCTTCTGCTCGGCTTCGAGGTCGACGAAACGCGCACCCTTGATCCGGCTAGCCACACCTCGGAAGCTCAGCTCGACGACTTCGTCGGCCAGGCCCACGGCTTCGAACAATTGCGCACCGCGGTACGAGGCGATGGTGGAGATGCCCATCTTCGACAGGATCTTCAGCAGGCCCTTGGAAATGCCCTTGCGGTAGTGCTTGAACACTTCATCCAGATCGCCCAGCACTTCGCCGGTGCGAATCAGGTCGGCCAGCACTTCGTAGGCCAGGAACGGGTACACCGCAGACGCACCGAAACCCACCAGCACGGCGAAGTGATGGGGATCGCGAGCAGTAGCCGTCTCGACCAGGATGTTGCAGTCACAGCGCAGGCCTTTCTCGGTCAGGCGATGGTGTACGGCGCCGGTCACCAGCGAGGCGTGGGCCGGCAGCTTGCCAGGGGCGATATGCCGATCGCTCAGCACCAGTAGCGTCTTGCCGGCGCGCACCGCTGCTTCGGCCTGATCGGCCATGGCGCGTACGGCCGCTTCCAGGCCCAGGGCTTCGTCGTAGTTCATGTCGATGACATGCCGCGCGAAACCTGGCTCGGCGAGGTTCATCAGGGCGCGCCACTTGGCCGGCGAAATCACCGGCGAGGTGAGGATCACACGACTGGCGTGGGCCGGCGACTCTTCGAAGATATTGCGCTCGGCACCCAGGCAGATCTCCAACGACATCACGATCGCTTCACGCAGCGGGTCGATCGGCGGGTTGGTGACCTGGGCAAATTGCTGGCGGAAATAGTCGAACGTCGAGCGCACGCGCTGCGACAGCACGGCCATCGGCGTGTCATCGCCCATCGAGCCAACGGCTTCCTGGCCCTGCTCGGCCAATGGCCGCAGCACCTGATCACGCTCTTCGAAGGTGACCTGGAACATTTTCATGAAGTACTTGAGCTGGTCAGCATCGTAGCTGGCTACGCCCTGATCATCGTCCAGCGACGCCTGAATGCGCACCGCGCCCTGACGCAGCCACTGCTTGTAGGGGTGGCGTGATTTAAGGCGATTGTCGATGTCTTCAGTGCTCAGCACCTGGCCGGTTTCGGTGTCCACGGCGAGGATCTGCCCCGGACCCACTCGGCCTTTGGCCAGCACGTCTTCGGGCTGGTAGTTCCACACGCCGATTTCCGAGGCGAGGGTGATGTAGCCATTTTTGGTGGTGACCCAACGCGCCGGGCGCAGACCGTTACGGTCGAGCAGGCACACGGCATAGCGGCCATCGGTCAAGACCACGCCGGCCGGACCATCCCACGGCTCCATGTGCATGGAGTTGTACTCATAGAACGCGCGCAAATCGGCGTCCATGGTCTCGACGTTCTGCCAGGCTGGCGGAATGATCATGCGCACGCCACGGAACAGGTC
>DAITLT010000542.1:0-1585 GCA_036835505.1 Pseudomonas sp. | reverse complement strand
AGTTACGGTTGCCGGTGATGGTGTTGATTTCACCGTTGTGCGCCAGGAAGCGGAATGGCTGGGCCAGCGGCCACTTCGGCAGGGTGTTGGTCGAGAAGCGCTGGTGGAATACGCAGATCGCGGTTTGCAGGCGCTCGTCACCCAGGTCCGGGTAGAACTGCTGCAAGTCGGCCGGCATCATCAGGCCTTTATAGATGATGGTCTTGTGCGAGAAGCTGCAGATGTAATGGTCGGTATCGGCGGCATTGGCCACCGAGGAGCGACGGCGAGCACTGAACAGCTTGATCGCAAAATCCTGATCGGACAGGCCTTCACCACCGATAAACACCTGCTCGATCTGCGGCAGGCGCTCCAGGGCCAGGCGGCCGAGCACGCTGGTATCCACCGGCACTTGGCGCCAGCCGATCAGTTGCAGGCCGGCGGCGAGGATTTCGCGATTCATGTTGTCGCGAGCAGCCTTGGCTTTGGCCTCATCCTGATTAAGGAAGACCATGCCAACGGCATACTGCGCCGGCAATTCAAGCGCAAACGCCTGTTGCGCGGCGGCACGCAGGAACACATCCGGCTTCTGCATCAGCAGCCCGCAGCCGTCACCTGTCTTACCGTCGGCGTTGATACCGCCGCGGTGGGTCATGCAGGTCAGGGCTTCAATGGCTGTCTGCAGCAGGTGATGGCTCGCCTCGCCCTGCATGTGGGCAATCAGGCCGAAGCCGCAGTTATCCTTGAACTCATCAGGATGGTACAGACCTGCTTTCATAGACATTCTCACCAGACAAACTTGTACTAAATCAAGCACTTACCATGCGCGCAGGTCAATGCGCCAGCTTTGCGCAGGCAAAAGGGAGGTCATTGTACACATCCACCCAGGGGGTCACAAATCGGCATGGCGAAGCCTTGCACGCTTATGTCGCCTTGCGGAAGGAAACGACTGGCGAGCCATGTTAGCGACTCGCCAGTCAGCCAGCGAACCTTGGGCGCGCCGGCCTGGCAGCCAACTACTTCATTTCCTGGCGCACGCTGGCAATGCTGCGCGGCCACGGTTTGGCCGCTTGAGCCTTGGCCGGCAACGCCTTGATCGACGCCTGGGCGGCGGCATGGCTGGCAAAACTGCCATAGGTCACCACATACAGCGGCTTACCTTGCAGTAGCTTTTTGAAGTAGTGGTATTCGCTGCCGTGCTGGCGGACAAACGCCTGGGCATTGGCCTCCACGCCGGTAGCCAGCACCTGCACCACATAGCGACCCGGCGCCTGGGTGGCATACCAACCCGCGCCGGCGGCCGGCTTGGCAACTGGTGCGGGCGGCTTAACCGCGGCCTTGACCTCCGGCTTGGGGGCTGGCGTGGCGGCTGGCTGCGGCTTCGCTGCAGGCGTCACAGGCACCGCGGCCGGTTTGACCGGCGGCGCCACGGCCTGAGCAACCGCAGGCACTGCTGCCGGCGCAGGCTTGGCAGGCTCAGTCACCGGCGGCACGACTGGCGCAACAACGGCGGTCGGCGCCTGCGCCGGCAATGAGTCCAGCGCCCCTCCCTCTTCACTCTCCGCCAGACCCGCGGCCTGTGCCAGCGGCTCACGAATCACCGGCT
>DAITLT010000541.1:0-1595 GCA_036835505.1 Pseudomonas sp. | reverse complement strand
CCTTTCATCTCGCCGAGCACAGTGCCCAGTTGCTCGGCCACCGGCTGCCAATCGATAGCCGACTGGCTCAGGCGTTGCCCGAGCAGACCGCCACCGATGCGCGTGGCGGTGCCGGCCAGTTTGAAAAAACGTCCGAGCGCGGAAGCTGCAGGAGGAGTAACCGGAGGCTTGGCCATTGGCGATGCTCGTCAGAACCCACCGTGATCATGCGCCTGCATGGGGGCGGTTACCAACGGGCAAGTTGCCCCGCAAAGATGACTACGCGGCAACGCGCCACGCTATCGGGCATTCCAGAACCGCTGCATTTCCACAAAGAGAAAAGACGCGCTCCAGGTAATCAGCACCAGCCCGGTGAGTGATTCGATACCGGTGAGAAAACGCAGATCACCGTGCGGCTGGATATCGCCGAAGCCGAGGGTGGTGAAGATCGTGAAGGAAAAATACACAGCGTCCATCAAGCTGCCGTTGAAGTTGCCTTCCAGGTAGCCCCAGCCATCGGCGCGGTGCATCAGGTAGTAGGCGATGGCGAATATCCACACCTCGACCGCATGGGCCAGCAGAGCGCCACCGACCCCCAGCACGATGCGAAAGCGATGGGGCACCTGAATACGCGGCAGCAGCAATGTCAGCCGATAGAGGAACTCGTAGTGGATGATGACCGCGGTTACCACGATCAGGGTATTAACTAGAAATACGACGATCACTGGCGATCCTCGGTTGAATGGTTGTACTAGCCTTAGCAGCTGTCGGCAGTCCACGCTCGCATAGCCTGCGGCCCGCTCAAGCATTTTGCACGGACTCGCTTCCAAGTTATGCACCTATATCGGCACGGCTGATTCGCTGCCTCGCAGCGCCAGCCAAGAGCAAGCTTAGAGGGTGTGAAGTAACTCTCGCCTACTGCCTCCAAGAGGAACGAACCATGGAGTTTTTGCGAACCCCCGATAGCCGTTTCCGCGACCTGCCCGGCTATGATTTCGCGCCCCATTATCTGCTGGTGGATGACGACGAAGGCGGTCAGTTGCGCGTGCACTACCTCGATGAAGGCCCCACCGAGGCCGATCCCGTGCTGCTGATGCATGGCGAGCCGTCCTGGAGTTACCTGTACCGCACGATGATCCCGATCCTGGTCGCCGCCGGGCACCGGATCATTGCCCCCGACCTGGTCGGTTTCGGCCGCTCCGACAAGCCGACCCGCCGCGAGGACTACAGCTATCAACGCCACGTCGACTGGATGCAGGCGCTGCTCGACCAGTTGCGGCTCGAGCGTATCACCCTGGTCTGCCAGGACTGGGGCGGCTTGATCGGCCTGCGCCTGGTGGCGGAAAACCCCGGGCGTTTCGCCCGGGTGGTGGCGGCCAACACCATGCTGCCGACCGGCGATCATGCGCCCGGCGAGGCCTTCGGCAACTGGCAGAAATTCTCCCAGGAGGTGCCGGTATTCCCCGCCGGCGGGGTGATCAAGGGCGGCACCGTCACGCCCCTGCCCCAGGCCGTGATCGACGCCTACGATGCGCCCTATCCGGACGAACACTACAAGGCAGGCGCCCGCCAGTTCCCACTGCTGGTGCCGATCACACCGGACGACCCCGCCTGCG
>DAITLT010000540.1:0-1597 GCA_036835505.1 Pseudomonas sp. | reverse complement strand
AGCACTCCATCCGCTCCGTTTTTTGTAGCAACCCGCGTTGGTTGGACGGGCGCCAGGACTGCATTGAACGATGCATCGCGGACAAAAAACCCGCGGTTCCGGCGCGCCACCACCAGGCCCTGCGCCTGCAACTGGTCATACGCCGCGACGACGGTGGACACGCTGACACCCTGCTGCTCGGCACACAAACGAACCGAGGGCAGACGCGCGCCGGGCGCCAGCAAGCGGCTGCGAATACGCTCGGCAAACCGGGCGCTGAGCTGCTCGGTCAGGGACTGGGAAGCGGTTTTCATCAACATGGCGGACCCCGGCGGCCCCGGTGCAAGGCAACACCGACGGCCTGTGTGCTGACAATTTGACCAGCACAGTTTGAAAATTTGTCACTCCAACTGTATTGGTAGTGTGCTGGCTTGAACTATAAAGTCTGAGTCATGAATTGGCAAGAATTTACAGCCCTGCTGGTGCTGGCGACGGCGATGAGCTTTTCGCCCGGCCCCAACACCACCCTGTCCACCGCCCTGGCGGCCAACCACGGCCTGCGCCGCGCCATGCCTTTTGTCTGCGCGGTGCCGGTCGGCTGGGGCGTGTTGCTGAGCCTGTGTGCGCTGGGCCTGGGCGCGCTGCTGCTGGCGATTCCGCTGCTGGGCCTGGCGATCAAGCTCATTGGCGTGTTCTACCTGCTCTGGCTGGCTTCCAAGATCGCGCGCTCGCGCCAGCTCAGCGAAGCCGACGCCGAACGCATGAACGTCGGCTTCTGGCAGGGCGCGGCGCTGCAGTTCGTCAACATCAAGGCCTGGATGCTGGCGCTCGCCATCGTCAGCGGCTGGATCGCCGGGCGCAGCGATCCCGGCCTGCGTTTTGCCGTGGTGCTGCCGGTGATGCTGGCCTATGCCTTTGCCAGCAACCTGGTCTACGCGCTGGCCGGATCGCTGCTGCGCGAATGGCTGTCCGGCCCCGCAGGCACAGGCCGGCGCCTCATCTGGTTCAACTATGGGATGGCGATCGTGCTGGTGGCCACCGCGGTCTGGATGCTTTTCTTATGACGCAAGAGCAGATCAACAAGGGCCTGTGGCTGGGCCTGCTGGGCATCGCCATTTTTGCGGTGACCCTGCCGATGACGCGCCTGGCCGTGGGCACGCCCGAGGCGCCGCAGATGTCGGGCGTGTTCATCGCGCTGGGCCGGGCCGTGGTGGCGGCCGCGTTGTCGGCCGTGTTTTTGCTCGCCACACGCGCGCCACTGCCGCAGCGGCCATGCGTTATGTGGAGGCCACGCACGCCAGCGTGATCGTCGGTGTGCTGCCGCTGGCCACCGCAGCGGTCGGCGCCCTGCTGCACCGCCAGCGGCCGTCGGCCGGTTTCTGGCTGTGCGCGGCCCTCGGCAGCGCCCTGGTGGTGGTGTTTGCCCTGCTGCGTTCCGGCGGCGGCGCCGGCCTGTCCATCCATTTTGCCGACCTCCTGCTGCTGGCCGGCATGTTGTGCGCGGCCATCGGCTATGGTTATGGCGCGCGGCTGTCGCAACACATGCAGGCCGAACATGTGATCTGCTGGGCGCTGCTGATCTCCCTGCCCCTGACACTGCCGCTGGCGCTGCTGAGCT
>DAITLT010000539.1:0-1603 GCA_036835505.1 Pseudomonas sp. | reverse complement strand
GGCCTGGGCATCGATAACGCCTACGTCGAGCTCTCCGCGTCAGAAGTACCGATCATGGACGGCAGCGCCGGTCCCTTTGTATTTCTGATTCAATCGGCAGGCCTGGAAGAACAGGACGCGCCGAAGAAGTTTATTCGCATCAAGCGTGAAGTCAGCGTCGAGGAAGCGGGCAAACGTGCCACCTTCCTGCCGTTCGATGGCTTCAAGGTGAGCTTCGAAATCGACTTCGATCACCCGGTGTTCCACAACCGCACCCAGTCGGCCTGCGTGGATTTCTCCAGCACCTCGTTCGTCAAGGAAGTCAGTCGCGCGCGGACTTTCGGCTTTATGCGCGACATCGAGTTTCTGCGCACGCAGAACCTGGCGCTGGGCGGCAGTGTGGATAACGCCATCGTGGTTGATGAGTTTCGCGTACTGAACGAAGACGGCCTGCGTTATGAGGACGAATTCGTCAAGCATAAGATTCTTGATGCCATCGGCGATCTGTACTTGCTCGGCAACAGCCTGATTGGCGAGTTCCGCGGTTTCAAGTCCGGCCATGCGCTGAACAATCAACTGCTGCGCGCGCTGATTGCGCAGACGGATGCTTGGGAAGTCGTGACCTTTGATGACGCCAGCACGGCGCCCATCTCCTACATGCGCCCGGTTGCGGCGGTGTAAGCAGCACCCGTTTCACCCTCCCTTATTAAGGCCACCTACGGGTGGCTTTTTTTATCCGCGCGGTTTGCCGTTATTAGCTGGCGCTGTCGGGCTTTTGCACATGGCTGGCCAAGCGCTCCAGGGCGGCGCGCAACTTGGGGTCGCTGATGCCCTCGGCGGTGGTCTGGAGGCTTTCGGCAGCGGCGCTGGAAAGCACCATGCTTTGCTTGGCGGTTGGTGAGGATTGGTAGTTCGGTTGCACCTTGAACAGGATGCGCTGCAGGCCGGCGAATTCCTCAAGCAACTGCAGTTGCCGCTGCAGGCGCCGTTGCTGGTAGCGCAGGCGCGTCGCCCAGTGACCATCAGTGACTATTAATAGTAAGCAGCCTTCACGCCAGGAGGCCAGGTGGCAATGTTCCCGTGCGGCTGGTTGCAACTGGCTTTCCAGCAGGTGCTGCAAACGGTCCAGGCGCTGGGCGGCGCTGAACAACGCCTTCAGTGGTTTGGCTTCGCGCAGGAGTGCCGAGGGTGCGCGGGCGGGCGAGGGGCGAAAGGCCATGGTAAGAGCTCGCTTGAGTGAGGCGCCATGGTAGCAGAGAGCCGCTTGCCAACGCCTCACTTGGGCGGCCGCCTGACCCAGGTCAGCGGCCCGGTGCAACGCGGCTTTCCTCGCCGACGTTTCCGGGTAGAATGCTGCCTTCGCAAGCGGCCATGAGGGCTGCGCGGGTGACTCTAATTGCCACCCTTCATCCATACGCGTGGAAGAATCTGTCGATATGTTTGCGCCTTTGTTAAAGAAACTCTTCGGAAGCAAGAACGAGCGTGAAGTTAAACGCATGCTCAAAACGGTGCAGGCCGTTAACGCTTTTGAAGAGCAAATGCTTGCTCTGTCCGATGAGCAATTGCGGGCCAAGACCGCTGAGTTCAAAGCGCGCCTGGCCAAGGGCGAGACACTCGACCAGCT
>DAITLT010000538.1:0-1609 GCA_036835505.1 Pseudomonas sp. | reverse complement strand
TCACCGGCCAGCAGCTTGGGCAGCAACTCGTTGCGCGCCGTGGGCAGAAACATCACCTGCCAGCGCTGGGCCTTGTCGGCAAAGGGCTGAGTCTTGTTCAGCCAGGCCTCAAAAGCCTTGCCAAAGGCGTAGGCCACGCCATCCTGACGACCACGATCAATCAGGTAGAAGGTCTTGCTGTAAGGCACCAGGATGCGCACCATGCGCCGCTCGCGCATGCCGTCAAAATCGCCGACCCAGGCCTGCGGCACGGGCAGCACCATGGCATCGACCTCAGACTCTTCCTGCGCGCTCAACTGCGCCGGCGGCAATTTATCCACCGGCGCCTCGGCCGCCCAGACCGGCAAGCCATAGGCCAGCCAGATTAACCAGCAGCAAAACACGCGTCCCATGACCCACACTCCCGTTTCACGAACAAGGATGGCGACGCACTACCGGCCTCGGCACAAGAGCGCGGCGCCCCACGATGGCATCTGCATCTGAGCAGGAAATGATAGGCCAAGGCTTGATCGCGATCAGCTCCACAACCCCCGGACAGGCGCAAGCTCGCCATCCCACAAGGAGAACACCATGCGTATTCTGCTGTTTCTGCACCTGCTCGGCGCCAGCGTCTGGGTCGGCGGCCACCTGATCCTGGCCCTGAAGATTCTGCCGGCGGCCTGGCGCGCCCGCGATCCGGCGCCGATTCGCGCCTTCGAGCAGCGCTATGAGGCCCTGGGCATTCCGGCCCTGCTGCTGCAGGTGGTCAGCGGCCTGTGGCTGGCCAGCAACTGGTTGCCGCCCAGCGCCTGGCTCAGCGACAACCCGCTGGCCGCCCTGCTGCGCATCAAGCTGGGCCTGCTCGGCCTGACCCTGCTGCTCGGCGCCCACGCGCGCCTGCGCCTGATCCCGCACCTGCGCGCCGACAACCTCGGCGGTCTGGCCGTGCATATCCTGGCCATCACCCTGACCGCGTTGGCGCTGGTCTGGGTCGGCGTCAGCCTGCGCTTTGGTAGCCTGCTGTAATACCTGGCTGATGCCGCAGTTCAAGGGCATCCACCAGCCCGGCCGCAATCGCCATGCCCACCAGTTCGGCCAGGGTTGCGGCCTGCATGCGCTTCATCACCCGCGAGCGATACAGATCGATGGTCTTGACGCTGATCGCCAGTTGCTCGGCCATTTCCCGGTTGGTGTAGCCCCGCACCAGCGGCAGCAGCACGTCACGCTCGCGCGGGGTCAGGCTGGCCAGGCGCTCCTGCACCGCCTGCAGCCGTGGGTTCGCTGACGCAGCGCTCACCGGGCGGCGGGCCAGGGCCTCTTGCACGCTGTCCAGGAGCAACTGCTGGTTGTAGGGCTTCTCGATAAAATCCACCGCGCCGGCGCGAAAGGCGCGGACCACGATGGGCACGTCGGCATGCCCGCTGACGAAGATCAGCGGCAACTCGATACCGCGCCGGCGCAGCTCCTCCTGCACGTTCAGGCCGCCCATGCCGGGCATCCGCACATCCAGCAGCACGCAGGCATTGCTGGTCGGATCGCAGGCCTCGAGAAAGGCCCGGCCACTGGTAAACGGCAGCGCCTTGAGGCCCACCGACTCCAGCAGCCAGACGGTGGAGTCGAGCATGCCCTG
>DAITLT010000537.1:0-1622 GCA_036835505.1 Pseudomonas sp. | reverse complement strand
CGGAGGTTTTCTTGAGTAAGCCAGCCCTAAAACCTGCCATTCTGGCCCTTGCTGATGGCAGCATTTTTCGCGGTGAATCCATCGGCGCTGACGGTCAGACCGTTGGTGAAGTGGTGTTCAACACCGCAATGACCGGCTATCAGGAAATCCTCACCGATCCTTCCTATGCCCAGCAAATCGTCACCCTGACCTACCCGCACATCGGCAACACCGGCACTACGCCGGAAGATGCCGAGTCCAATCGCGTCTGGGCTGCCGGCCTGATCATTCGTGATCTGCCGCTGATTGCCAGCAACTGGCGTAACAAACAGCCACTGGACGAGTACCTGAAAGAACACGGTACTGTGGCGATCGCCGGTCTGGATACCCGTCGCCTGACCCGCATCCTGCGTGAGAAAGGCGCGCAGAATGGCTGCATTCTGGTCGGTGCGGATGCCACTGAAGAGAAAGCCCTGGAGCTGGCGCGCAGCTTCCCTGGCCTGAAAGGCATGGACCTGGCCAAAGTCGTCAGCGCCACTGAGCGCTACGAGTGGCGCTCCAGCGTGTGGAATCTGCAGACCGACAGCCATCCGGAAATTGCTGCCAGCGAACTACCGTACCACGTGGTCGCCTACGATTTCGGCGTCAAGGTCAATATCCTGCGCATGCTGGTGGAGCGCGGCTGCCGCCTGACCGTGGTACCGGCGCAAACCCCGGCCAGTGAAGTGTTGGCGCTGAACCCGGATGGTGTGTTCCTGTCCAACGGCCCTGGCGACCCTGAGCCGTGCGATTACGCGATTCAGGCGATCAAGGACGTGCTGGAAACCGATATTCCGGTATTTGGTATCTGCCTCGGTCACCAGTTGCTGGCCCTGGCCTCCGGCGCCAAGACGGTGAAAATGGGCCATGGTCACCACGGTGCCAACCACCCGGTACAAGACCTGAACACTGGCGTGGTGATGATCACCAGCCAGAACCACGGTTTTGCCGTGGAAGAAAGCAGCCTGCCGGCTAACCTGCGCGCCACCCACAAGTCGCTGTTCGACGGCACCCTGCAGGGTATCGAGCGCACCGACAAGAGTGCGTTCAGCTTCCAGGGCCACCCGGAAGCCAGCCCAGGGCCGATGGATGTTGCGCCGCTGTTCGATCGTTTTATCGAAGCCATGGCTAAGCGGCAATAAACGAGTCGTCTGGAGAGTGTAGCGAGCGATGTCTGGGCAAGGCGCCCGGAACGCAACGACGAGACAGTACATGCAGTACGGCGAGGAAGTGAGTGCCGCGCAACGCAGCCCAGGCGGCGCGCAGTAGCTCATCAAGATGACTCGCCCACTGACCAAAGGATTCGAGACCAAGCACATGCCAAAACGTACAGACATTAAAAGTATCCTGATCCTCGGCGCCGGCCCCATCGTTATCGGCCAGGCCTGCGAATTCGACTACTCCGGCGCCCAGGCCTGCAAGGCTCTGCGCGAAGAGGGTTACCGGGTCATCCTGGTCAACTCCAACCCGGCCACCATCATGACCGACCCGGCCATGGCGGACGCCACCTACATCGAGCCGATCAAGTGGTCCACCGTGGCCAAGATCATCGAGAAGGAGCGCCCCGACGCGCTGCTGCCGACCATGGGCGGGCAGACCGCGCT
>DAITLT010000536.1:0-1627 GCA_036835505.1 Pseudomonas sp. | reverse complement strand
GTTGGCATGAGTGCTCTCCTTGCCTTGGGTCATGGATCTGTAGTGATCCGGGAGCCATGACCTTGGCGAAAATCATGCCAATAAAAATAAAAACATATAAATCAATAGGTTATAAAAAACAAACAACGCACGCCAAACAATATGTGCGCTAGATCACCAAAAACTGAGCAACTCCTTGCACACCACTGCGCAGAAAATTGCTCACCACCCTCAAGGGCACGTCCTGTATGGGCTGTAACGTATTTTAGGCTTGAAAGGCTGTGAGTCTGTGCGCAATTTCTTGCGCATCAATGGCTCAAGTAAATGTCCCGATGCGTACCTAAACACGCAGCGCTGATTGGGCAGATTGAATGCACTTCGATGCTCAAGCGGCATGCAATTGTGTGTTCCGTGTTAATGCGATTTCGCAGCCCAATCGCACCTGTCAACGCATAACGTGGACATCTGCTCTTTTATAGCGATGTACCCGTTATGTGTTGCGCGCTGGCTACTACCGGTTTCGCATTTACGGCGAGTCACGTTCTCTTGACTCGCTTCGCTCGCCCTGTGGGTCAGCCTTCAGCTGTTGCTTCGCTTCGGCTTACTGACGGGACCGCGGTTCGAGGCGCCTGCAAGTTTGTGGGAGCGATCTTGACTGCGAAGCTTTTAGCTGCACCAGCTCACTGTCGTGTCAAATACAGCCATCGGCGTTGGGACGAATGCCTTGCAACACATAACGGGTACATAGCCTGTTTTATCGACCCACGTTAAGCCAGCCGCCTGGGCGGATTAAGTCGCTGACTGTCCGCGTGATACAGGCACAGCAGATTGCCGTCAGGATCGCTCAGGTAGGCCTCACGCCAAACCAGGGCTGATCGGTAGGCCGGCCTGCAAACGCTACGCCGTGGGGGCCAGCGCGTCGCACTCGAAATAGATCAGGCTCTGGCTCGGCTGCACGCATTCAACCCGGCTGACGGCAAGGGTGACTTGGTTGAGGTTCATCGCAGTCAGCCTTGTTCGTGCGTCACACGGGCCAGTGGTGCAGCGGTTACTGCGCGGCGGGCAACTGGCGTTGGGCCATTTTCTGCTGTTTGTAGGCCAGGGCGGCCGGCGCCACCGGGCTGATCTTGCCGGTTTCCAGCCACTTCTTCAGGCGGTTGGCGTCGGCCATATGGGTGTATTTGCCGAAGGCGTCCAGCACCACGAAGGCCACTTGGCGATTGGCCATCTGGGTGCGCATCACCAGGCAATGGCCGGCGGCGTTGGTGAAGCCGGTCTTGGTCAGCTGGATGCTCCAGTTGGGCTTGTGTACCAGGCTGTTGGTGTTGCGAAAACCCAGGGTGTAGCTGGGCTTGCGCAGGGCCTGGGTCTTCTCGCGGGTGGTGCTGAACTGGCCGATCAACGGGTACTGCTGGCTGGCCTTGAGCAGCTTGAGCAGGTCGTTGGCCGAGGATACGTTGAGCTCGGACAAGCCAGTCGGCTCGACGTAGTGGGTGCGGGTCATGCCCAGGGCCTTGGCCTTGGCATTCATCGCCGCGACAAAGGCCGGCACGCCGCCCGGATAGTGGTGAGCCAGGCTGGCGGCGGCGCGGTTTTCCGAAGACATCAGGGTCAGTTGCAGCATGTCGCGACGGCTCAGCTCGCTGCC
>DAITLT010000535.1:0-1653 GCA_036835505.1 Pseudomonas sp. | reverse complement strand
AACCGCCTTGCCAGGCGGTTTTTTTATGGACGCTGTTTCGCTCAAGCCGCGCACGAACCCGTTGCTGGTGGCCACCCACATCAGAGCGCAAGATTGCCTACCGACTTTTGTCGGATGGGGCAGGCCGCGTAGGTTTGAGCGTAGCGATAGCCATCACAGCTCAATCGACGCACCGGCCAACCATAAGCATGGTTCGCGGGGTTTCGCTCGAGCCGTCTAGGCAGAGGCCCCCATCGGGTAGAAGCTGAAGTATTGACGCAGCGAATCGACCATCTCGATGAACTCGGCAGGCGGCGCCACCAGGGCGAAACCCGAGTCGAAGCTGCCTGGGGTGACATCCTCGCGACACCACTGACAGGTGGCCGAGAAGTCGATGAAGCGTGGCGCATTCTGCCCTGGAATCTTCAAGCGCATGTCGAAACGCGCACCGACCAGCAACGGTAATTGGCTGATCAACATCAGGCCGTCCAACGACACATTGCCGATATAGCCCATCGGCTTATCGGTAATACGGTTGAACACCTTCAGGTAGCAAGGTAACTGCTGGCGTTCTATTCGGCGCTGAATGGGCATAATGGCAAATCGCTATAAAGAGCCCCAAGTATGGCCGCACTATTGCTCTTAAACCAGTTTCAGGAACAGCGTTCGGACATTCGGTCACGTAGCTGGCGACGAGCGGCATCAAGCTGTTCGTCGCTGTAATAGGTTCGTTGGCCATTGCCCTCGGAGTGGAAATAACGCCGTCCTTCCGGGATCTGCGCCAATCTATTGCGCAACTCGCCGCATTCCTGCGCACGCTGGCTTTGACGTTCGGCTGAGGCAACCGATGCCTGTGCCTGCTCGGCGCGGCGCGCCTCGTAGAAGCGCGCGGTACGCGCCTCGCGCTCGCGGGTCGCCTCGTCACGCTCGATCACCTGCGGCCTGACCTCGACCTGCTCGGCTCCGGACGCAACAGGGCGCTGGGCGAAATGCACCTGACCATTGGCATCGACCCAGCGATAAATCTCTGCCGCGGCCAAGCCAGGCAGCAACAAAAGACAGAACAACAGGCGCATGATTTTCCCTCCCTGAACGCTGCATCAGCTTACCCCCGCAACACCAAGTCGCCAAACCCTTCGATCAGCAATCAGAGTGCCGTGGAGGCGGCCTTGGCCACGCCTGCCGGACGGTAATGCCCCAATTGCTGCAAGGTTTCCAGGCGCGCGCGGGCGCGGAACGCGTATTCGCTGGCGGGATAGCGGCTGATGATGAACGCGTAGGTCTGCGCCGCATCGACGAACAGTGTTTGCCGCTCCAGGCACTGGCCACGCAGCAGGGAGATTTCCGGCTGCAGGTAGCCGCGCGAACGGCTTTTGCGCTCGGCCTGGGATAGTTCCAGCATGACCTGCTGACAATCGCCCCGCTCATAGGCGCGATAGGCGTTGTTCAAATGGTGGTCGAGCGACCAACGGGTACAACCGGCGGCGCTGAGCGCCAGGATCAGAATCAACAGGGTTCGCATGGGTCTCTCCTCCACTGAGCAGTGTATCGACCGCGACGGGAAAATCTGCAGGGCAGCGCCGATAGCCGGTTCAGGCGCCAGGCACTCAGCCGCCACCCGCAGCGTCCACTAAGCTGATACAGATCAACGCCAGCAGCGCCCCCATGCGTTGC
>DAITLT010000534.1:0-1655 GCA_036835505.1 Pseudomonas sp. | reverse complement strand
GGCCTGCGCGACTTCGATCAGGTGTTTGGCCGCAGTGCGCCGCGCACCTTCGAAATCGGTTTCGGCATGGGCCATTCAACCCTGCTGATGGCCGCGGCCGCGCCGGAGCAGGATTTTATCGGCGTCGAGGTGCATCGCCCCGGTGTTGGCGCCCTGCTCAATGGCGCGCTGGCGCAGAATCTGAGCAATATCCGCGTCTACACTTGTGATGCATTGGAAGTGCTGCGCGATTGCGTCGCCGATGCCAGCCTCGATCGGGTGCTGTTGTACTTCCCCGATCCCTGGCACAAGGCGCGCCATCACAAGCGCCGCATCGTCAAGGCCGAGTTCGCCGAGCTGGTGCGCCACAAGCTCAAGGTCGGCGGTGTGCTGCACATGGCCACCGACTGGGAGCCCTACGCCGAGTACATGCTCGAGGTCATGCAGGTGGCGCCGGGTTATCGTAACCTGGCGGCTGATGGGCGCTGTGTCGAGCGCCCCAGCGAGCGCCCGGTGACCAAGTTCGAGCGGCGCGGCGAGCGCCTCGGCCATGGGGTTTGGGATCTGAAGTTTGCACGGGTAGATTGACCTGATTCACCCAGTCGGATGACGGCTGCAAGGACGATTAAACAGACCGGGCCACCCGGCACAGGCATGGATTCCTGCCAACGATCAATACCCAGCCAGCATGGTTGCGGGTATTCACAGGGCGCTGCAGTTTCTGCGCGCTGCAAGGAGATGGCGGTGTTAAGACAATTTGCAATCCTGCTGCTAGCCGGCTGCGCCTTACAGGCCCAGGCCAAAGTGGACATGACCCAGGCCGCCCGTCTGGGCTCCGATCTGACCCCCCTGGGGGCCGAGCGCGCGGGTAACGCCGCGGGAACCATTCCAGCCTGGGACGGCGGCGTCAGCAGTGCGCCGGCGGGTTACCAGCCGGGCATGCATCACCTTGATCCGTTCAAGGCCGATGCCGTGCAGTACGTGATTAACAGCAAGAACATGGGCCAATACCAGGCCCTGCTGCCGGAAGGCCTGAAGGCCCTGCTGCAGAAGCGTCCGGAGTATTTTCTCCAGGTCTACCCGACCCGCCGCAGTGTCTCGGCGCCGCAACGGATCTACGACGCCACGCGGATGAACGCCCTGAATGCCGAGCTGATTTCCGGCGGTAACGGGGTTGATGGAGTGGCGGCCGGCATCCCGTTCCCGCTGCCCAAGACGGGCCAGGAAGCCATCTGGAACCACATCATGCGCTACCGTGGCGAGCAGATTCACTTCGTCACCAACCAGGCGGCGGTGCTCAGCAACGGCAGCTACACCCTGCTCAAGCTGGAGCGCGACATCTACTTCCTGTATGGCCGCGACGGCATGACTCCGCAGGGGCTGAACAACACCCTGTTCTACTACAAGTACAACGTGGTGGCGCCGTCCAAGCTGGCCGGCTCCGCGTTGGTGGTGCAGGAAACCCTCGACCAGGTGCTGGCGATCCGCAAGGCCTGGCGTTTCAGCCGTGGTGAGCGGCGCGTGCGCCGCCTGCCGATGCTCGCCTACGACTCGCTGCAGCCAGACACCAACGGCATGGCCACCGCCGACGTGGTCGACTCCTACAACGGCGCCCCGGACCGTTACGAGTGGACCCTGAGCGGCAAGCGCGAAATGCTGGTGCCCTACAACAGCTA
>DAITLT010000533.1:0-1663 GCA_036835505.1 Pseudomonas sp. | reverse complement strand
TGCGGCGCACTTCGCCGTTGGCGAAGTAGTCGCCCTGGGCTTCCAGGCGCAGGTTGCCCAGCGGGTTGCGCCACAACAGGCCGCTGTCGAAGCCGATGGCGGGCGCAGCGAACGGGGCGAAGTCGTTGTTGTGCTCCAGGCGGCCGGTGAGCAGGCTGAAGCCCAGCAGGTCATCAGCGAACCAGTCTTCGCCCAACTGCCAACTGGCGCCGGCACCGCCACTGATATGGCTGACCAGGGTGGCTTTGCCGTCGTGCTCGGTGCTGTTGCCCGGCACTCGCTCGAAGCCGCCGCGGACTTGCCATGACAAGGGTTGCAGCAACTGGCTGCGCGGTGTCAGGGAGCGGATGCTGGCCAGGTCCAGTTGCTGCAGCTGCCAGTCGTTGCCCTCGTACTGGCGCAATTGCATGTGCAGAATTTCGATTTGCGCGCCGAGCGGGAAGCCGTAGAGGTTGTCTTCCAGGTCGTGATAGGCCATGCGCAGGCCGTATTCGGCGAAGGCACGATCACCACGGCTGCCGGCGCCCAGTTGCCAGGTGCGCGAGTCGTGGCCGTCCTCTGGCAAACCGGGCCGTTCGACCACCAGGGGCGGCGGTGGGTTGCGCTGGATCGCCTGCAGCAACTCGAAGCTGCGCTGGGCGCTGGCCGGGTCGCGTTCCTGGCCGTTGGCCTGATAACGCAGCAGGCGGAAGGCGCTGTCGCTGATCAGCGCCTGGCGCGATGCGGGCAAGGCCTGGAAGGCCGGCTGCTGCAGGACGGCGCTGTCGGCGGCAAGGCGCAGGGCCCAGTCCTGCTCGTGTGCGTCGAGCACCTCGGCGCTCTTGCGCAGCTCCCGTTCGCGTGACGGGCGATAGTCAATCTGCTTGACCATGCCGGCGTCCTTGACCGCACGCACGGTGTCGGTGGGGATCGCGGTGAGGGGGAATTGTTCGGTCAGTTGCAGGCCGGGGCGGGCCACTTGCAGCAGCTCCAGCAGGCGGTAGGAGCAGTTTTCGTCGAAGAAGAAGTAGTCGAAGCGGATCTGCTTCAGCTCCCAGACGTGCTCGACCATGCGCCCGGTTTCTTCGGTCGTCAGGTTCAGCCGGTATTCCCACAGGTCGCGGTTTTCCAGGCGGGTGTATTCGGCCATTTTCTCCCGGTAGGGAACCAGGGCGAACAGGCCGGGGTAGCCGCCCATCAGGCCTTTCCAGGCGTACAGCATGCTGTTGTCGGCGCCCTCGATAAAGGCACCGAAGTTCAGCGCGTAGCTGAGCATGGCGCTGCCGCCGCTGTCGATGTCGGCCTGGTCGATACGCAGCAGAGTGTGGCCAAACATCGACGATGGGCTGTTCAGGTAGGCCGCCGGGAAGATCAGCACCGCGCTGTGCGGGGCGATGTCGGCGTACCAGGCGCGCAGCTCGTTGCAGCTGGGCTGCGGCAGGTCGCGCAGTTGCAGTTGTTCACGCAGCCAGCGGCTGCGCGCGGGGAATACGCATTGGACGTGTTGCTCGCCAAGGCTGGCGGGCGCATACAGGGCCTTGAGGGTGGCGCGCAGCTCGGCTTGCGGCTGGCTGGCACCGTCGGCGGCGAGGAAGAATCTGCCGTCGTCGACATAGCTGCGCCAGCCGCCCAGCTTGCCGGTCTCGTAATGGCCGAGGGCAATCCAGTAGGGGTCGTTGGCCAG
>DAITLT010000532.1:0-1679 GCA_036835505.1 Pseudomonas sp. | reverse complement strand
CGCTTCTCCGTAGAATGCGCCTCCATTGCAGACGCGTAGCTCAGTTGGTTAGAGCACCACCTTGACATGGTGGGGGTCGCTGGTTCGAGTCCAGTCGCGTCTACCAAACAAACTGCAAAACGCAGATTAAAAAGGCTGATCCCTAAGGGTCGGCCTTTTTTGTTTGCCTGGCGTTAGCTGTTGCAGCTTAGGTTCTGCTGTGCGGATCTGCTCAAGTCCCTGGGCGATACAGGTGCTGGATATTGGCCTGGTACAGCGCGGAGTCGGCAAAGTCCTCGGCGCCCAGAACCCTGCCAAGCAGAATCAGCGCCGTGCGGCGAAAGCCTTTGGCTTGCACCTGGCTCTCAATAGTCGCCAGGGTGCCGCTGACCCAGTCCTGGTCCGGCCAACTGGCGCGATGTACCACGGCAATCGGGCAGTCGGCACCATAGTGCGGCAACAGCTCGGCGACGATCTTTGCTAGGTGTACCACGCCCAGGTGAATGGCCATGGTCGCGCCATGGCGGGCGAGGTCGGCCAGTTGCTCGCCTGCGGGCATTTCCGACTTGCTGGCATAACGGGTGAGGATCACGGTTTGCGAGACCCCAGGCAGGGTCAGTTCGCTTTCCAGCAGCGCCGCACAGG
This sequence comes from Pseudomonas sp., assembly GCA_036835505.1. Taxonomy (GTDB): domain Bacteria; phylum Pseudomonadota; class Gammaproteobacteria; order Pseudomonadales; family Pseudomonadaceae; genus Aquipseudomonas. The sequence goes on along the minus strand of DAITLT010000532.1, from coordinate 1,055 downwards.
CCGCGGTGGCGGTGACGCCGGGGATGATCTGAAAGGGGATCGCCAGTGCCCGCAGATGGCGGATCTGTTCACCGATGGCGCCGTACAGCGACGGGTCGCCGGAGTGCACACGGGCCACGTCCTGGCCTTTGTCGTGGGTCTCACGGATCAGCTGAATAATTTGCCCCAGGTGCAGTTCGGCGGTGTTGATCAGCAGCTCGGCGCGATGGCCTTCGAGCACCGCTTCGGGCACCAGAGAGCCGGCATACAGGATCACCGGGCAACTGCGCAGCAAGCGCTGGCCCTTGACGGTGATCAGCTCCGGGTCGCCGGGGCCGGCACCTATAAAATAAACAGTCATGCAGGCTCCATTAAGGGGGCGACGGCGATTGCGCAGGTGGCACTGGCGTTGTGCTGGCGCGGGCCGAGCAATCTGGCCCGGCAGCCGGTAAGGGATTCGGCCTGGGCCAGGGCGCTGGCCTCAGCCACGCCAGCGCTGCCGGTCAGTTGCCGGCTGAGTTCGCTGTGCTGGCTTAGGCGCCCATCATAGGCTTGCAGTTGCGCGGGGCTCAGCCAGTACAGGGGGATGTGCAGCTCGCTGGCCAGTTGCAGCAGGCCCGCTTCCGCCTGTTTGTGCTGGCTGCTGGCCAGGCCGGCGAGGGCGCTGAGGGGCAGCTGGTGCAGCGCCAAGGTATGCCGCAGCAGGTCACGCAGCTGGCTTAGCGCGCAGCCGCGTCGGCAACCCAGGCCTGCCACATAACGCATCCTCAACGGCTCAGCTGGCTACGCTGGTGCGGCGGAACAACCAGGCGGCGGCCAGGCCCAGAGCCGTCCAGAACAGCGCATTGGTCAGCAAGGAGGCGCGGATAAATGCCTCGCCCATGGCTGCGGGCGCCAGGCTGGCGTGTACCTCGGGTTGCGGGGCGCCAAACAGGTGCGGGATGGCCAGCAACAGCACGCCGCCAATGCGCAGGCTCCAGTGTTTGCCGAACGCCAGCAGGCTCAGGCCAACCGCCGTAGCGCTGACGGTGGCGATCCACCACGACTGGCGCAGGCCGAGTTCCGCTGCGGCAGTG
>DAITLT010000531.1:0-1686 GCA_036835505.1 Pseudomonas sp. | reverse complement strand
CCCGGTCCGCGAAACCCTCTATGAAACTCGCCACGGGCCGCTGCTCAACAGCGTATTGGGCGAGCGCAAGCACATGCTCCAGCCACTGCACATCAGCAGCGGTTACGGCCTGGCCCTGCAAAGCACCCAGTTTGAAGCCGACAAAACCCTGGACGCCTTTTTCGACCTGTCGCGCGCCCAAACCATCGAGCGCGCCTTTGAAGCGGCCCGGGAAATTCGTGGCATGCCCCTCAACCTGGTGTTTGCCGACGCCCGGCACATCGGCTGGCAAGTCAGCGGGCGCTTCCCCAACCGCCGCGGCGGACGTGGCCTGCTGCCCTCCCCCGGCTGGGACAGCCAATATGATTGGGACGGTTTTGCCGACAGCATGCTCCACCCCTACGACCAGGACCCACCCCAAGGCTGGCTGGGCACCGCCAACCAGCGCACGGTGCCGTCAGGCTATGGCATGCAGCTGTCCAACTCCTGGTACTACCCCGAGCGGGCCGAGCGCATTGCGCAACTGGCCGGCAGCGGCAAACACGACCAGAAAAGCATGATCGCCATGCAGTACGACCAAACCTCGCCGTTCGTCGCCAAGCTGCAAGCGATGCTCAGTGCCCCCGACATGCAGCAGCCGCTGCAACAGGCGATTGCCGCCTTGCCTGTCGATCAGCGCAACAAAGCCGAGGAAGCCCACAAGCGCCTGCTGGCGTTCAACGGCAGGCTGGATGCCAGTTCCGCAGATGCCGCCCTGTACGGCGCCTTCCTGCAGGAAAGCGCCCGCCTGACCTTCAGTGACGAGGTGGGTAGCCCGGACTCAGCGGCCTGGCAGGCGCTGGTGGAAACCGCCAACCTGTCGTACTCGGCCCAGGCCGACCACTTGCTGGGCCGCGAAGACAGCCCGTTCTGGGATGACCGCAGCAGCCCGCAGGTCGAAGACAAGCCGGCTATCCTGGCCCGTAGCCTGGCCGCCGCCGTGACCTTCTGCGAAAGCAAGCTGGGCAGCAACCGCCAGGCCTGGCAATGGGGCAAGCTGCACAGCTACACCTGGGCAACGGAAACCACCCAACTGGCCAAATACATGAGCGCCAGCCAGCAAGCCTCGATCAACGCCATCAAGGGTTATCTGGACCGCGGCCCCTACCCGGCCGGCGGCGATCACAGCACCCTCAACGTGTCGGCTTACCACTGGGGCCAGGATTTCGACACCTGGCTGATTCCGGCCATGCGCATCGTCGTCGACTTCAGCCAGGCGGAGCCGTTGATGGGTCTCAACAGCAGCGGCCAGTCCGGCAACCCGGCCAGCCCGCACTACGCCGATGGCATTGAAGCCTGGCAAAAAGGCCGTTACATGAGCTTTCCCTTCCAGAGCAAGAACATCGACAAGGTCTACGGCAGCCAACGCCTGGTGTTGCTCCCTAGCCGCTGACCTACCGCTCGTCGGCATCCATTGAACCAACGTCGGCGAATCTGGCTCTGAATGATGGACTTACTCCATAGATGTTTTTAGGGCGCCTGCTGGCGCCCTTTTCTTTGCCTGGGTTTTAACCCCGCAACAGACCGGCAGCGCCCGGATTCAGGCGCGTGCGTGCTAGGATGTGCGCCTCAATTCACCTAAATACTGGCGCACCAGGCTCCCATGGCCGAACACGACTTCCGTTACTCGCTGCTCAACCCCCAACACACCCTCACCGAATGTCGCGC
>DAITLT010000530.1:0-1698 GCA_036835505.1 Pseudomonas sp. | reverse complement strand
CAGACCCAGGCAGAGAAGGGGTTGCTCGGACGACATGGCGCTTCCTTTGACGACCAGTTCTTCCAAGCGACAACCGCGTGGCTGCGAGGGATGGAAGTGTAACCAGAAGTTCCAAATTTAACACCTAATGCTTAATCTTACTGTGTCATAAAATATGGCATGATATGAGCATCATTGATCCTGACTGGAGGCGTGATGGACATATCCAAGGAATACGAGCACTACATGACTCACTTGGCTGAAGGACTGGGTCATGCTGACCGACACTCAGGATTGAGCGGTTATTGCACCGGCCTGATGCTCCCCTTGTCCCGCAAGAGCGTGGAGCCGATGGCCGCGCGCGTTGACCCGCTGCACGCCAGCGCCCGCCACCAGTCCCTGCATCATTTTGTCGCCAAGGCCCAATGGAGCGACCCAGAACTGCTGCGGCGCGTGGCGCAGTGGGTGGTGCCAGTGATGGACTTCAGCGCTGGCGGCTGGTGGATCATCGATGACACCGGCTTTCCCAAGAAGGGTACCCATTCGGTGGGTGTGACCCGTCAATACTGCGGCGTACTGGGCAAACAGGACAACTGCCAAGTGGCTGTCAGCATCTCGTTGGCCTGCGAAGAGGGCAGCCTGCCGGTGGCCTGGCAACTGTACTTGCCTCACAACTGGGCCGAAGACGCTGTTCGCAGAAAGAAGGCGGGGATTCCCGAAGACATTGAGTTTGCGACCAAGCCTCAAATTGCCCTGCAACAGTTGCGCGACCTACTCGGTGACGGCGCACCCAGGCACTGCGTGCTGGCCGACGCTGGCTACGGCATCGACTACGCGTTTCGTCAGGGCCTGACCGATCTGGGCCTGGACTACGTGGTCGGTATCACCTCTGCTGTCGTGGTCTGGCCCCCGGGTGTGGAGCCGCTGCCGCCCAAACCCTATAGCGGCATGGGCCGCCCGCCGGTGGTGCCACGGCGAACTGCCAAACGCCAGCCCGTGAACGTCAAGACCTTGGCGCAGGGCTTGCCCGACAGTGCATTCCAGAACATCAGCTGGCGCGAGGGCACCAATGAGCGCCTGACGGGCCGCTTTGCCGCGCTGAGGGTACGCTGCGCTGGGAGCAATGTGGGCAAGGCGCGTCTTTTACCCCGGCAATGGCTGCTCATCGAGTGGCCCGCAGGTCAGGCTGAGCCTGAAAAATACTATCTATCCACACTGCCGGAGACAGCCGCATTGAACGATCTGGTGCGCGCCGCCCATATGCGCTGGCGCATCGAGCGCGATTACCAGGACTTGAAGCAGGATCTGGGGCTGGGTCACTATGAGGGACGGGGCTGGCGGGGATTTCACCACCACGCCAGTCTGAGCATTGCAGCGTACGGCTTCCTGATGGCACAGAGACTGAAGGCTGGCAGCGATGCCAGCGGTAAAAAAAACTTCATCGACCGCCAAGTGCCTGCCGTTCCCAAAGATTATGTCCCTCGGGGCAGCCCAGCGCGCGCAACGTCACGTGGCGAACTCCATCACAACGTTGCGCCTCCAACTGGGCGTCGCACTCGCAAGCGTCCTGGGGCACTGTCCGCACTGCAACTCGATAAATCTGCGTTTACGTTTGTGACACAGTAAGATTAAGCTCAAGCGATAAATCGCAGGGCTTTGCCGGGTCGGGCCGCCATCTCGGTGACCGCCGCCTCCAGCGCCTGCAGCAGCAGGGCCACC
>DAITLT010000529.1:0-1712 GCA_036835505.1 Pseudomonas sp. | reverse complement strand
TGGGGGCGATTTCGATCAGCTTCTGGTTGCGCCGCTGGATCGAGCAGTCGCGCTCATACAGATGCACCGCGTTGCCGACGCTGTCGGCAAGAATCTGCGCCTCGATATGCTTGGGATTGACGATGCATTTTTCCAGGAACACTTCGGCACGGCCGAAGGCCTTGGTCGCCTCGGAGATCACCCGCGGGTAGGCCTGCTCCAGCTCCTCGCGGCTGTTGCAGCGACGGATGCCGCGCCCGCCACCGCCGTTGGTGGCCTTGAGCATCACCGGGTAGCCGATGCGCTCACCCTCGCGCAGGGCCTCGGCCATGTCCGCGACGTTGCCCTCGGTGCCGGGGGTGCAGGGCACGCCAGCGGCGATCATGCTGCGCCGGGCTTCGGTCTTGTCGCCCATGCGGCGGATCACTTCGGCCGACGGGCCGATAAACTTGATCCCGCGCTCAACGCAAATATCCGCCAGCTCGGCGTTTTCGGAGAGGAAGCCATAGCCCGGATGCAGCGCATCGCAGCCGGTTTCCACCGCCAGATTGACCAGCTTGCGCGGGTTCAGGTAGCCGGCCAGCGGCTCTTCGCCGATGCAATGCGCCTCGTCGGCGCGCTTCACATGCAGGGCATGGCGGTCGGCTTCGGCATACACCGCCACCGAACGCACACCCATCTCGGCGCACGCGCGCACGATACGCACGGCAATCTCGCCACGGTTGGCGATGAGAATCTTCTTGATCACGAGTCTGTTCCTCGGCCAATAAACGGGCGGACCGGCGCAGCGGTCAGCACCTGACCGGACCTGTTGGTCCAGTCGCCCATTTACCCTAGCCGGGCAGAGAGATAAACCCAAATCAATAATTATTGGGTTACTCATCAGAAAAAACTTATAGTCGCCGAATCGACAGGCCTCCAGGGCCTTTTCACGCGCCGCAAAGCGAGAACCAAAGCATGCGTAAATCCTTGATGCGCCTGACCCTACGGCAGATTCAGGTGTTCCGCGCGGTGTGCGACAACCGCTCCTACAGCCGCGCCGCCGAGGACATGGCCCTCACCCAACCGGCAGTCAGCCTGCAAATTCGCCAGCTGGAAGAGCTGGTCGGCCAGCCGCTGTTTGAATACGTCGGCAAGAAGCTCTACCTGACCGATGCCGCCGAAGCCCTCAAGCGCGCCAGCACGGATATTTTCCAGCGCCTGGAAAGCCTCGACATGCAGCTCAGCGACCTGCAGGGCTCGCTGCAGGGCCAGCTAAGCCTGGCGGTGGAGTCCAGCGCCAAGTATTTTGTGCCGCACCTGTTTGCCGCCTTCAAGCAGCAGCAGCCGGACATCAACCTGAATCTGATGGTGGTCAACCGTATTCAGGTGATCAAGCGCCTGGCCGACAACCGCGACGACCTGGTGATCATGTCCCTGGTGCCGCCGGACATGGCCCTGGAGTTCCTGCCCTTCCTCAACTACCCGATCGTTGCCGTGGCGCCGCCGGGGCATCCGCTGGGCAAGGCCACCACGCTCAACCTGAAAGACCTCGAACCCTACCCGCTGCTGGTTCGTGAGGCCGGCTCGGGCACGCGCAAGGCCTGCGAGGAGTTCTTCCAGCAAAAACGCGTGCATTTCCCGCAGAAATCCGAGATCGCCTCCCTGGAGGCGGTACGCGAGGGGGTGGTGGCCGGCCTCGGCCTGGCCCTGCTGCCGCGCCATAGCGTGACCCAGGAGCTGGCCAACGGCCG
>DAITLT010000528.1:0-1734 GCA_036835505.1 Pseudomonas sp. | reverse complement strand
CTCGACGACAACGGCGGCGCCGGCCCGGAACTGGCCGCGACCCTGCAAGCACTCGACGATCTGCAACGCCAACTGGCCAGCCTGGCCCACGCCAGCGCCCCGGAACAGGCGGCGTTCGAACTGGCCAAGGCGCGCATGAGCGGCCGCCGCGACGCCATCAACCAGCTGCGCAGCAGCGCCGCACGGCTGCCGCAGCCGGTCGGCAACTGGCTCGGCCTGCTCGCCGAAGACAGCTGGATGCTGGTGCTCAACGATGCCTACCACTACCTCAACCAGCGTTATAAGAGCGAGCTGTACGCCGCTTACAAGGGCTCGTTGAAGCAGCGTTATCCGTTCAGCGCGCACAGCGAAAGCGACGTGGCGATTGCCGACTTCCGTGAGTTCTTCAAGGCCCAGGGTATCGCCGAGCGCTTCTTCGACGGCTACCTCAAGCCCTTCGTCAGCGGCAGCGCCGGCCAGTATCAGCCGCGTCGCGTGGATGGTCGCGGGCTGCCACTGTCGCGCGAGTTCCTGCTGCAGATGAGCCATGTGCAAACCATCCGCCGCAGCTTCTTCGCCGAGAACCCCAACGAGCCGAAAGTGCTGTTCAAGCTCGAGCCCTACTCGCTGGATTCCAGCCTGGGTCGTGCGGACTTCCGCTTCGGCAGCCAGCGCATGGAATACCGCCACGGGCCGATCGTGCAGACCGCCTTCAGCTGGCCGGCCGAGGCCAACGAAGGCCGTACCAGCCTGGTGGTCGAGGAACTCGGTGGGCATAAGGTCGGCATCGAAATGAACAGCGGGCCCTGGTCGCTGTTCCGCCTGCTCGACCTGATGAGCGTCGACTACCACAGCGGTCGCGACGTGCTGATGCTCAAGGCCGACCTCGGCGGCCGCCACGCCAACTACCTGTTGCACAGCCAGCGCTCGCCGAACCCGTTCGACCTCGACCTGCTGCGCGGCTTCAAGCTGCCGGCAACGCTCTGATGGCGGAGGCTATCGTCAGCGCGTGGCGTAGCGCCGCGCGCACCGAGACCGGCAAGGTGCGCGGGCGCAACGAAGATGCGTTCCTGGCCCTGCCGGAGCAGGGCCTGTGGGTGGTCGCCGATGGCATGGGCGGGCACCAGAACGGCGCTCTGGCCAGCCGCCTGATCGTCGAACATCTGGCCGAGCCCAGCGAAGGCGACCTGCAACAGCGCCTGGCCGAGCTGCGCAAGCGCCTGCACGGGCTCAATCGCCGCCTCGGCCAGGAACTGACGGTGACCGCCGCACAACCGGACCCGGTGATCGGCAGCACCGTGGTCGCCCTGCTGATCGACGGCGACCGCGCCGCCTGCATCTGGGCCGGCGACAGCCGCTGCTACCTGTGGCGCGGCAGCCGTCTGTATCAGCTCAGCCGCGACCACTCGCTGCTGCAGCAACTGATCGACGAGCAGCAGCTGAGCCCCGCCGAAGCCGCCCGTCACCCAGCGGCCCACGCCCTGACCCGCGCCATCGGGGCCAGCGAGGAGCTGAAGCTGGAAATACTCGAACTGGATGTGCTGCCCGGCGATGCCTTTCTGCTGTGCAGCGACGGCCTCTATCAGGGCCTGTCCGCCGACGCACTGGGGGCCGCACTCAACCTGCCGTCGCCGTTGCTGGCGCTCAACCGGCTGTTCCAGCAGGCCCTCGACGGGCCGGCGCGGGACAACCTGAGCGCGGTGGTGATCCGCCGATGAGGAGCCGAGGATGAGTGAACGTCTGCTCGACGACAGC
>DAITLT010000527.1:0-1742 GCA_036835505.1 Pseudomonas sp. | reverse complement strand
GCCCGGTAGGTCTTGGCGAAGTGAAAGCGCGACAGTTTGAACTGCGCCGCCAGTTGATCGAGCTGCAGGCTGCCGTGCAGATGGGCGTGCATCACCGCCTGTACTGCCTCCACATCCAGCACCCGCCCGGACTTCAAGGTGGCCCGCGCCGGCAGCACCGCCAGCCCGCTAAGCAAGCTCTGCAACTGCTGAGCAGCATGGATAAAGTGCGCCAGGCTCAGGCCCTGGCGGCGCAGATTGAGCAGGCTGTCGAACTCCACCAGCAGGCGCGGCTGCAGGCCAATCGAGAGCATCGGCGCAGCCCCCAGCGGGCGCAAAAACTCCGCCACCAGCTCACCGGCAAAGTGTATCCAGTACAGGGTCCAGGGCCGCTGCGGATCGGCACCGTAGGCGTGGGCAAGGCCTTTTGGCAGCAATAACAGATCGCCACCACCCACCGCTAATCGTCCATCCCCAACATCCAGCCAGCCGCTGCCGGCGCGGCAATAGATCAGCAGGTAATCGTCCGGTTGCGCCCGCTGCATCTGGTGGCCGCACGCCTCGGGATAAAAGCCCATGGCCAGCGGGTAGCAGCCGCGGGTCAAGGCATGCGCGGCCAGGGTGCGACGCAGGCGCGGCGGCGTGACAAAGCGCAAGCCATTGGCCGGCAGCGGCCAGTTGGAGGTTTGTACACGACTGCTCATGGGAATTGCCTGCCACTTTCAATGCCAAGATCGTCCATCCATTGAGCAAGATCGTCAATCCACAACGGCGGCGACCCGGACTATAAAAGTGCCATCAGGTTCGATCCACGGGCCACTGGAGCAGACGATGACGAAGACAATCCGGCAACTGATCGATGGCGACTGGGTCGAAAGCCGCTCCCGCGAGCTGATCGAAGTGACCGACCCGGCCACCCAACAGGTGCTGGCCCTGGCGCCGAAAGCCACCCACGACGAGATCGAAGCCGCCATCGCCAGCGCCAAGCAGGCCTTCCTCAGTTGGCGCGAGGTGCCGGTGTCGGACCGTGCCCGGCTGATGCTGCGCTACCAGCACCTGCTCAAGGAGCACCACGACGAACTGGCCGAGATTCTCGCGGCGGAAACCGGCAAGACCTTCGCCGACGCCAAGGGCGATGTCTGGCGCGGCATTGAAGTGGTCGAGCAGGCCGCCAATATCGCCAGCCTGATGATGGGCGAGACCATGGAGAACGTCGCTCGCGGCATCGACACCGCCAGTTGGATACAACCCCTGGGCGTATGCCTGGGCATCACCCCGTTCAACTTCCCGGCGATGATTCCGCTGTGGATGTTCCCGCTGGCCATCGCCGCCGGTAACACCTTTATCCTCAAGCCCTCGGAACAGGATCCGATGACCCCCAATCGCCTGGCCGAGCTGTTTATTCAAGCCGGCGCACCGAAAGGCGTATTGCAGGTACTGCACGGCGCTCGCGAACAAGTCGACGCCCTGCTCACCCACCCGGACATTCGCGCCATTTCCTTTGTCGGTTCGGTGCCCGTCGGCCAGCACATTTACCGCACCGGCAGCGCACAGATGAAGCGTGTGCAGGCCTTCGCCGGCGCCAAGAACCATATGGTGATCATGCCCGACGCCAACAAAGAACAAGTGCTCAGCAACCTGGTGGGCGCTAGTTGCGGCGCCGCCGGCCAGCGCTGCATGGCCATCAGCGTGGCGGTGTTTGTCGGCGAATCGAAGCAATGGATACCCGAGTTACAGGCGCAAATGGCCGCACTCCAGCCCGG
>DAITLT010000526.1:0-1754 GCA_036835505.1 Pseudomonas sp. | reverse complement strand
CACGGCCGACATAGCCGACCTCGGTGAACTTGGTCGCTTCCACCTTGATAAAGGGCGCATTGGCCAGCTTGGCCAGGCGGCGGGCGATTTCGGTCTTGCCGACGCCGGTGGGGCCGATCATCAGAATGTTCTTCGGCGTCACTTCCGCGCGCAGCTCGGCCGGCAGCTGCATGCGCCGCCAGCGGTTGCGCAGAGCAATGGCCACGGCGCGCTTGGCGTCGTCCTGGCCGATGATGTGGCGATTGAGTTCGTGAACGATCTCGCGGGGCGTCATGGACATGCAGATTTGCTCCAGAAAAGACCGCCAATCAGGTTGTTTAAAGCGTCGCGAGCGATGGTCAGGCAAGGCGAAAGCAGGCGAGGAAGCGGAGTTTACGTCTGTAAATGAGCATTCCGAGCCTGCTTTCAACGCGGCATGGCCGAGCGCAGTAGCTTTAAACGGCCTGATCAGCGCAGTCTTCTTCTTCGATAGTTAGATTTTGATTGGTGAAGACACAGATGGAGCCGGCGATATTCAGCGCGGTTTCGGTGATTTCACGGGCGCTCAAGTCGGTTTTCTGCAGCAGGGCCATGGCTGCGGCCTGGGCGAAACCGCCGCCGGAGCCCATGGCGATCAGGCCGTGCTCGGGTTCGACCACGTCACCGTTGCCGGTAATGATCAGCGAGGCGTCCTTGTTGGCGACTGCCAGCATGGCTTCCAGGCGACTCAGGGAACGGTCGGTGCGCCAGTCTTTGGCCAGCTCGACGGCGGCACGCACCAGATGGCCCTGGTGTTTTTCCAGCTGACCTTCGAAGCGTTCGAACAGGGTGAAGGCGTCGGCAGTGGCGCCGGCAAAGCCGGCCAGCACCTGACCGTGGTACAGGCGACGAACCTTCTTCGCGTTGCCTTTCATCACGGTGTTGCCCAGGGAAACCTGGCCGTCGCCGCCCATGACGACTTTGCCGTTGCGGCGCACTGAAACGATGGTGGTCAAGAGAGGCGTCTCCACGCTGGCGGGCGAAATGCCCTGACGCCAGCAGATATGGGGACGGCGGCGGCCGGCTTCAAGCGTGAATCGGCCTTGCCTGCCTGTCAGTGACTGCTGGCAGGCAGGCAAGGCTTGGTTTTAGCGGCTTTGACGCTGCTGTAACAACAGATTGCCGAAGCCGCTGGCGGCCAGTTGCTTCTGCGCGGCGCCGAGCTGTTCACGGCTGGCAAAGGGGCCGACGAGCACCCGGTACCAGATTTCTTCGCGCACTGTGCCGGATTCAACCTGCACGTTTTGCCCGAGCAGAATGATCTGCGCGCGCACCTTGTCGGCGTCCGCCTGTTTGCGGAACGAGCCCGCCTGGAGGAAGAACTGCGTGGTCAGCGGTGCCTTGGCCACGCTCGGTGGCGGGGTTGGTGTGCCGGTTGGTGGCGTGCTGCCGGCGCTCGGCAATGCCGGTGGCACCTGGCCGTTGAGGGCGGCTTCGGCGCGGGCCGCATCGGCTTTGGCCAATTGCTCCGGGGTCAGGGCGGCAGCCGGTGGCGGCGGTACGGCATCCGGCGGCACTATCACCTCGGATTCCGGCAGCAGGGTGTAGAAGTCGTACTTCGGCTTGGCCGGGCCCGCCGGTTGCGCGTTAGGTGTCGGCTTGTTGGCCTGGCTGCTGGTCTGGCGCGGCTTCTCGTCCTTGATGCGCTTGATCTCATCGCGGCCCGGTTCGAGTTGCAGCAAAAACACCACGAAGGCGCCAATCAGCAGCCCGCAGCTCAGCCACACCCAGCCCGG
>DAITLT010000525.1:0-1763 GCA_036835505.1 Pseudomonas sp. | reverse complement strand
ACCACATCGTCGGTGAAGACGAGGCGGACTTTAAGCTCGGCAAGATCTCGGTTGGCTCACCCATTGCACGCGCCCTGGTGGGCAAGAGTGAAGGGGATGTGGTCGCGGTGAAAACCCCGAACGGTGTGGTCGAGTACGAGATCATTGAGGTTCGCCATCTCTAATCCCGCGACCTTGCGCGCTGGCAGCATCAGCTGGCAACTGACCCAGACGTTCTGGGTCGGCGGCCTGTGGTTGCTGCATTTTGCCGTGTTGCCGGCGTTGCCCAAGGCGGGGTTGGCGCCCTTGCTGGTTGCCGAGGTGGCGGCGCTGTTGTCGCCTTTGCTGGTGGGCTTTACGGCCTGCTGCGCGCTGCTGCAGGGCGTAGTGCTGATCCAGGCGGAAGGTGTTGGCAGTCTCTGGCGCGACATGCGCGGGCAGCTGTTGCTGACCGTGCAGTTGCTGGCGGCCAGTTACCTGGGCGTGCATTACTGGCTGCCGGAGGCGCTGCGCTGGCTGTCGTTCAGTTATCTGCTGTTGGCGTTGTGTGGTCTGCTGTTGGTGCTGCAGCCAGTGCCGGGGATGGGCGGCAGGGCGAGCGAAGCTCGCCACTGAGCGTGAAGCGAGGTTAGAAGCTGTGTCGGCTAACGTTGGACAGCAGCTTGTTGGCCTTGGGGTTTTTGCGGTAAATCAGTGCCATCTTGCCAATCACCTGGGCCAATTCGCTGTGCGAGGCCTTGCACAGTTCGTCGATGGCGGCGAGGCGGGCCTCACGTTCGGTGATGCGCAGTTTCACTTTGATCAGTTCATGATCGCTGAGTGCGCGCTCCAGTTCGGCCAGCACGCCTTCGGTCAAACCATTGTCTGCCACTATCAATACCGGTTTCAGGTGGTGGCCAATAGATTTGAATTGTTTCTTCTGCTCTTGAGTGAGCGCCATAATCTGACCCCTGCGTCTGATCTTGTAAAAAGCGGCGGCCAGTTTACCCGAGCCACTCCGAACCCGCCCAGTTAATCACTGTCGTAAATTTTTGAGGTGCCCAGTGGCCCGTTCCAAGACTAGCCAAAACTGGCTGAGAGAACATTTCAACGATCCCTATGTGAAAATGGCGCAGAAGGATGGTTATCGCTCCCGTGCCAGCTACAAGTTGCTGGAAATCCAGGAGAAGGACCGCATCCTGCGTCCGGGCAATACCGTGATCGATCTGGGCGCAGCCCCAGGTGGCTGGTCGCAGGTGACCAGTCGGGTGTTGGGTGACAAGGGTCGTCTGATTGCGTCGGATATCCTGGAGATGGACAGCATTCCGGATGTCGCCTTTATCCAGGGCGACTTCACAGAGGACTCGGTGCTGGCGCAGATTCTTGAAGCGGTCGGCAATCACCCGGTTGATCTTGTTATTTCCGACATGGCCCCCAATATGAGTGGTGTGAAGTTGGCCGATCAGGCGCGCGCGATGTACCTGTGCGAGCTGGCCCTTGATTTGGCTGGGCAGGTGTTGCGCCCGGGTGGCGATTTCCTGATCAAGATTTTCCAGGGCGAAGGCTTTGATGTGTACCACAAGCAGGTGCGCACGATGTTCGACAAGGTCCAAATGCGTAAGCCCTTGTCGTCCCGTGACCGCTCCCGTGAGCAGTACCTGTTGGCCCGCGGATTTCGCGGCAACAACTAAGCGCTCGTGGCAGGTTCGTAGGCTGTGTGCGCTGGATGTTTCATAAAGGGTTACAGACGGCTTCTGCCAGAGGCGCGGCTTGTGTAGTAAGTTAGGTCGGTAAATAACCGGCCG
>DAITLT010000524.1:0-1794 GCA_036835505.1 Pseudomonas sp. | reverse complement strand
GCTCGGCCTTGGTGGTCGGCACGTTGTGGTCCGGGGTGGCGATGTTGGCGTCGATCCGCCATGGCTGGCGGCCGGCCAGACGCAGCCCCTCGAAGGCCTGCGGCGAGGTCACTTCATGGAGGATGTGCCGGTCGATATAGATCAGCGACGAACCATCATCACGGCGCTTGACCTCATGCGCATCCCAGAGCTTGTCATACAGCGTTTTGCCGGCCATGGAGCAACCCTCATCATCAGGCGTGGTGTGTTCAGGGGCGGCTCACACACTCACCCCAGGCGTATGCAGCAAATGCTATGGCCTCAGGCAAAATAACTCAAATTCATTCTTTTTATGCTTTGGATAACCGACAGGAATAGCCTTAAGCTGACGCCATCCCCTCTGACAGCGGAGCGCCCATGGACCTGGCCAGCCTGAATGCCTTTATCGCCATTGCCGAAACCGGCAGCTTCTCCCTGGCCGGTGAGCGCCTGCACCTGACCCAACCGGCCATCAGCAAACGCATCGCCGGCCTTGAGCAACAACTGCAGGTGCGCCTGTTCGATCGCCTCGGCCGCGAGATCAACCTCACCGAAGCCGGTCGCGCCCTGCTGCCCCGCGCATATCGCATTCTCGGCGTGCTGGATGACACCCGCCGCGCCCTGAGCAACCTCAGCGGCGAAGTGAGCGGCCGCCTGACCCTGGCCACCAGTCACCATATTGGCCTGCATCGCCTGCCGCCGTTGCTGCGCGCCTTTACCCGTGCCCACCCGCAGGTGGCCCTGGATATTCAGTTTCTCGACTCCGAGGTGGCCTATGAAGAGGTGCTGCACGGCCGCGCCGAACTGGCGGTGATCACCCTCGCCCCGCAAACCCGCGAGCCGGTGCGCGCCGTGGGCGTGTGGGACGACCCGCTGGACTTTGTCGCCGCCCCCGAACACCCGCTGGCCTGCCTTGGCCCGGTCAGCCTGGCCGACGTGGCCGGCCACCCGGCGGTGTTTCCCGGCGACAACACCTTTACCCACCATATAGTGCGCCGGCTGTTCGAGGCCGAGGGCCTGGTGCCGAATATCGGCATGAGCACCAACTACCTGGAGACCATCAAGATGATGGTGTCGATCGGCCTGGCCTGGAGTGTGCTGCCGCGCACCATGCTCGATGAGCAGGTGGTGCGCCTGCCCCTGGCCGGCATCCAGTTGCAGCGGCGCCTGGGCTATATCCGGCACAGCGAGCGCACCCTGTCGAATGCCGCCAAAGCCTTTATGGCCCTGCTCGAGGCACAGGCCGACCTTGCACCGACAGAGAGCAACCGGCTACCTTGCACCCCATAAAAACAAGGTTAACCGCCGGCACATCGGCCGCCCCTAACCAATGGATACCGCTGCATGAAGCCACTTGACCCACACCGCGCCCCCGTCAACCACGATGAAGCCCTGCGCGCCAGTGAGGACAAGTTTGCCAAAGCCTTCCGCACCACCCCCGACACCATGGTCATCACCGACCGCGCCAGCGGCGTGTTTATCGAGGTCAATCCGGCCTTCGAGCGCCAATTCGGCTGGAGCCAGAGCGAAGCCACCGGGCGCACCTCCAGCGAGCTAAACATCTGGGCCAGCCCGGCCGAGCGCCAGCGCATGCTCGATGCGCTGGCCAAGGATGGCCGCCTGGACAGCCTGGAAGTCGAGCTGCATCACCGCGACGGCCGCTCCAGCAGCAACCTGCTGTATGGCGCCGAGTGCCAGATCGATGGCAACCCCTGCCTGGTTCTGACCGTGCGCGACGTCACCCGCCAACGCCGCCAGGAACAAGCCCTGCAGGAC
>DAITLT010000523.1:0-1800 GCA_036835505.1 Pseudomonas sp. | reverse complement strand
TGTATGGCTTGCTGGGCTATTGCTGGATCTTCCAGCGCCTGGCGCCGACGCCGGCCTATCGCCTGCCGCCTGGGGTGCTGGTGATGATGCTGGTCTGGCTGCTGCTGTGTGCCAGCGGGCTGATGACGGCCCTGGGGCTGGGCGCGATCGCCAATGCGGCCCATGTTGGCGGCTTGCTGGCCGGTTGCCTGGCGGGCTTGTTGGGCGGTGCGCTGGCGCGCCGTGATGGTTAAACTGCGCCTTTATTTTTGGAGACTGCCATGTCGTCCTTCGCTGCAATGATCGAAAACATCACCCCAGAGATCTACCAGAGCCTGAAGCTGGCGGTGGAAATCGGCAAATGGCCCGATGGCCGCAAGCTCACTCAAGAGCAGAAAGAGCTATCCATGGAGGCGATGATCGTCTGGGAGCAACAGCATCTGCCGGAAGATCAGCGCACCGGCTATATGGGCGTGCGTGGCTGCGGCTCGCAATCCAAGGCCGCGACCGAGGCCAACTCCGACCTGTTCAAGGCCGCGGACACCCTGCACTGATGCTGGAGCTTGGGCGCGGTGCCCTGAGCAAGATGGGCGCCCGGCTGGAGCAGCCGGTGCAGTACAGCTTGCGGCTGGGCGAGCAGGATCTGGACCTCAATGGCTTGCTGGGCCAGGGCATACGCCTGGAGTACCTGGGCGCGATCCATTGCAGCCATTGCGGACGCAAGACGAAAAAGAGCTTCAGTCAGGGCTACTGCTACCCGTGCTTCAGCAAGCTGGCGCAGTGCGACACCTGCATCATGAGCCCGGAGCGCTGCCACTATGCGGCCGGCACCTGCCGGGAGCCGGCCTGGGGCGAGCAGTTTTGCATGACCGAGCATGTGGTCTATCTGGCCAACTCCTCCGGGGCCAAGGTCGGCATCACCCGCGCGAGCCAGGTGCCGACCCGCTGGATCGATCAGGGCGCGACCCAGGCCTTGCCGATCATGCGCGTGGCGACGCGTCAGCAATCCGGGCTGGTGGAAGACGTGCTGCGCAGTCAGGTCACTGATCGCACCAACTGGCGTGCCATGCTCAAGGGCGAGGCGGCGCCGCTGGATCTGGCGCAGTTGGCTGGGGAGATCTTCCAGGCCTGCCAGGATGGGATCACCGCCCTGCAAGAGCGCTTTGGTCTGCAGGCGATTCAGCCCCTCAGCGATCGTGCGCTGGTGCAGATTGCCTACCCGGTGTTGGCCTATCCGGCCAAAGTGGCCAGTTTTGATCTGGAAAAAACCCCCGTCGTCGAGGGCACGCTGCAGGGGATCAAGGGCCAGTACCTGATCTTCGATACCGGCGTGATCAATATTCGTAAATTCACGGCCTACCAACTCGCCGTGCATCAGCTCTAGAGGCCACAAGCCATGCGTACCGAACAGCCGAAAATGATCTACCTCAAGGACTATCAGGCCCCCGATTACCTGATCGACGAGACCAACCTGACATTCGAGCTGTACGAGGACCATACGCTGGTGCATGCGCAACTGGTTATGCGCCGCAACCCGGCCCGCGGTGCCGACTTGCCGCTGCTGGTGCTGGATGGCCAACAACTGGAATTGCTGGCCCTGGCGCTGGATGATGCCGAACTGCAGCCTGGCGATTATCAACTGACCGATAGCCACTTGAGCCTGCAGCCGGGTAGCGCCAGCTTCACCCTCAACAGCACGGTGCGCATCCATCCCGAGAGCAACACGGCGCTGGAAGGCTTGTACAAATCCAGCGGCATGTTCTGCACCCAGTGCGAGGCCGAGGGGTTTCGCAAGATCACCTATTACCTCGATCGCCCGGA
>DAITLT010000522.1:0-1802 GCA_036835505.1 Pseudomonas sp. | reverse complement strand
GTTGCGCCCGCTGGCGCCCCAGCCGATCAGATGGGCTTCCAGGAGGATCACCGAGAGGCCGCGCTCGGCCAGTTCGATGGCGGTGTTCAGGCCGGAAAAACCGCCACCGACGATGCACACATCGGCACGCAGTTCACCGCCCAGGGTCGGGTAGCTCGCGTGCGGGTTGGCGCTGGCGGCGTAATAAGAGGCGGGGTGTTGCGGGCTGTGTACGGGTTGGTGGGCGGACATGGGGCGATCCTGCTGATTATTGTGGTGCGCATGCTGGCGCTGGGTCGCAGCATAGGTGGCCGGTGATGCCGAACCAAGACGCTGCGGGGCAAAATATTTTTGCCTGCCAGGCAAGACTGCTCCGTCGGGATTGCCCCGGCGGCGTGGGGCGCTGAGGTACACTGCGCGCCGATCCAGTCGCGCCAACGCCGGCGCAAACCGCAGGAGAAGGGCCAGAGTGAGCTGCAACCGAGACACCGTACTGCGCTTGCGCGAGCAGGTTCCCACGTTCGAATGTGTGCCGGGTTGTCACGACTGCTGCGGGCCGGTCACCACCTCCTCGGAGGAGATGTCGCGCCTGCCGGTCAAGTCCGCTGCCGAGCACGAGGCGGCGCTGGCTGAACTCAATTGCGTCCACCTCGGCCCCCAGGGCTGCCAGGTGTATCACGAGCGGCCGTTGATCTGTCGCCTGTTCGGCACCACACCGCGCATGCCCTGCCCGAATGGCCGACGCCCGGAGCAGATGATCGAGCCGCGGGTCGAGCGGCAAATCCACCACTACATCGCCACGACCCGGCAACTGCTGGTTTAACCCTTGATCGGCGAACCGGCCGCTCAGTCCGGTACCGGCAGGCTGAGGCTTTCCTTGACCTCTTCCATGACGATATAGCTCTTCGACTCGCGCACGTAGGGCAGCTTGAGCAGGATGTCGCCGAGCAGCTTGCGGTACGAGGCCATTTCGCTGATGCGCGCCTTTACCAGATAGTCGAAGTCGCCGCTGACCAGGTGGCATTCCAGCACATGGGGCAGCTTGAGCACGGCGCGGCGGAACTCCTCGAAGGTGTCGCCGGATTTGTAGTCCAGGCTGATTTCGACGAACACCAGCAGGCTGGCCTTGAGCTGCTGCGGGTTGAGCCGGGCGTGGTAGCCCATGATGATGCCGTCGCGCTCCAGGCGACGCACCCGCTCGGTGCAGGGGGTGGTCGACAGGCCGACGCGCTCGCCCAGCTCGGTGAAGCTGATGCGCCCGTCGTCCTGCAGGATACGTAAAATATTCCGGTCTATCTTGTCCAGCTCGCGCCGGCTCTGATGTTGGGTGCGCATGGTGAATCTGCCTCCGTGTACTGGATTTTCTCCGGTATTTGTCGCCAAATATAGCCGTTTAAATAGTGACTTTCACTGGCATTGGCTTTTTATACTGCGCGCCATCTACGCTCAGAATAACCCACGTCTGTAGTCCGCCCGGTGGCCGATTGCGACGCGGTCACCTAGAGGACAACGAACATGCGAGTAATGGTGCTTGGTAGCGGTGTGATCGGTACCACCAGTGCGTATTACCTGGCCCGCGCCGGCTTTGAAGTGGTGGTGGTGGATCGCCAGGACGGCCCGGCCCTGGAAACCAGTTTTGCCAATGCCGGCCAGGTGTCTCCTGGCTACGCCTCGCCGTGGGCGGCGCCGGGCATCCCGCTGAAGGCCATCAAGTGGTTGCTGCAACGCCATGCACCGCTGGCAATCCGCCTGACGGGCGACATCGGCCAGTACCTGTGGATGGCGCAGATGCTGCGCAACTGCACCGCCAGCCGTTACGCGGT
>DAITLT010000521.1:0-1814 GCA_036835505.1 Pseudomonas sp. | reverse complement strand
GAGCAACGCAGCGACAGCATCACCCTGCTGATCCGCGACAACGGCCCAGGTTTCAGCGCCGAGGCCCTGCGCCGCGCCCGCGAACCCTTCTTCACCACCAAGACCAACGCCCAAGGCCTGGGCTTGGGCCTGGCCATCTGCGACAACCTGATCAGCGCCCTGGGCGGTGAGCTGGCCCTGGCCAACCACCCACAAGGCGGCGCCCTGCTCAGCCTGTACCTGCAACGGGCCGCGGGCGGCACCAGCGCCCAATCTGCCGAGGACTCACCACTATGAGCAGTACCCTTGAGATGAGCTGCCAGGTGCTGCTGGTCGATGATGACCCGCACCTGCGCCAAGCCCTGAGCCAGACCCTGGACCTGGCCGGCTTCCAGGTCAGCAGCCGCGCCGACGCCCAGGGCCTGGCCGCGCAGTTGCCACCCGACTGGCCCGGCGTGCTGGTCAGCGACATCCGCATGCCTGGCCTCGACGGCCTGCAGTTGCTGGAGCAGTTGCAACAGATCGACCCGCAACTGCCGGTGATCCTGATCACCGGCCACGGCGATGTGCCGATGGCGGTGCAGGCCATGCGCAGCGGCGCCTTTGATTTTCTGGAAAAACCCTTCGCCAGCGACGACCTGCTGGCCAGCGTGCGCCGCGCCCTGGCCCTGCGCCAACTGGTGCTGGAAAACCGCAGCCTGCGCCTGGCCCTGGCCGACCGCCAGCAACTGAGCGCGCGCCTGCTCGGTCGCTCACCGGCCATGCAGCGCCTGCGCGAACAGCTCGGCGCCCTGGCGGCGATCGACACCGACGTGCTGATCCTCGGCGAAACCGGCGCCGGCAAAGAGGTGGTGGCCCGCGCCCTGCACGATCACTCCAGCCGCCGCAACGGCCCCTTCGTCGCCATCAATGCCGGCGCCCTGGCCGAGTCGGTGGTGGAAAGCGAGCTGTTCGGCCACGAGGCCGGCGCCTTTACCGGCGCGCAAAAACGCCGCATCGGCAAGTTCGAGTTCGCCAACGGCGGCACCCTGTTTCTCGATGAAATCGAAAGCATGAGCCTGGAGGTGCAGGTCAAGCTGCTGCGCCTGCTGCAGGAACGGGTGGTCGAGCGCCTCGGCGGCAACCAGTTGATCCCCCTGGACATCCGCATCATCGCCGCCAGCAAGGAAGACCTGCGCAACAGCGCCGACCAGGGCCGCTTTCGCGCCGACCTGTATTACCGCCTGAACGTCACCCCGCTGCGCATCCCGCCACTGCGCGAACGGGGCGACGATGTGCTCAGCCTGTTCCAGCACTTTGCCGACGCCGCCAGCGCCCGCCACAGCTTGCCGGTGCGCGAATTGCCCGCCGCGGCCCGCGCCCAACTGCTGCGCCACAGCTGGCCGGGCAATGTGCGCGAGCTGCAAAACGCCGCCCAGCGCTTTGCCCTGGGCCTGGAGCTGGGCCTGCAAGACCCGCTCGCCAGCCCGGCGGCCCAGCAGGCGGCGGTAACCGGCGGCCTCAGCCAGCAGGTGGATGCCTATGAACGGGCGCTGATCGGCGCCGAACTGGCGCGTCCGCACAACTCCCTGCGCAGCCTCGCCGAAGCCCTCGGCCTGCCACGCAAGACCCTGCACGACAAACTGCGCAAACACGGCCTGAGCCTGGCGGCGGCCGACCTGGGTGACAGCGACTAGGCCACGTTGCCGCGGCATCTCGGGCTCACAGCGCTTGTCCGCGATTGCCCGTGCGGCCTACCATCGGCGAGTTTTTTCAGCGGAACCGATCATGCGCGAACGCACCATCGCCAGCCATTTCGTCCGCGCCGCCCTGCGCGGCGCCGAGCGTCAAGGCCA
>DAITLT010000520.1:0-1820 GCA_036835505.1 Pseudomonas sp. | reverse complement strand
TTGCGCTCGCCGGTCGGGCCTTGCAGCTCTTCACGGCCCAGGCGCAGACGCGCTTGCTGGGCGTAGTAACGGCAGAAATCCACCGCCTCACGCACTTCATCGATGCCGTCTTGCAGGGTCTTGCCGGCTTCCAGGGTACACAGGGCCATCAGCTCGCCGCGCTGGGCTTCAAGCAAATCGGCCAGGCGCTCGAAGATCGCTGCGCGCTGCTCAACCGGGGTGGCATTCCAGCGCGGCCAGGCGGCGGCCAGGGCATCCATGGCCTGACCGGCTTGCGTGGCGCTGGCGAACTGGGCAGTGCCGAGCACCTTGCTCTGCTGGTACGGGCAGCGTACGTCCTGGGTGGTGCCGTTGAGCTTCTCGCCGTTGATCACCGGCGCGGCATGCCATTGACGGTTGAGGTGCGGTTGATAGGCAAGCTCAAGGGCCTGCATGGCAGCGGAAATATTCATGTTGAGGCCTTGGGAGTTTTTCCGCGCGGTGCCAAACAGCGCCGGCGGCAGGGGGATTTTGTCATTGGCGAGGCTGGCGAACGTGCGCAGTTGCGTCACCGGATGATCGATCAGGGACTCCACCGGCACGCCGGGATCGACCAACTGATGGACGAACGATGAGTTGGCGCCGTTTTCCAGCAGGCGGCGCACCAGGTACGGCAGCAGGTCTTTGTGCGCGCCGACCGGGGCGTAGATGCGCACGGTCTTGCCGTGGCGCTCCAGCACCGTGTCATACAACGCATCGCCCATGCCGTGCAGGCGCTGGAACTCGAAGTCGCGCGGGGTCTTGGCCGCATCGGCCAAGGCCAGGATGCAGGTCACGGTATGGGCGTTGTGGCTGGCGAACTGCGGGTAAATCACCCCACGGGTGTGCTCGCTCAGCAGGTAGCGGGCGCAGGCCAGGTACGAGGTGTCGGTGCCTTCCTTGCGGGTGAACACCGGGTAGTTGTCCAGGCCTTGCTGCTGGGCGTACTTGATCTCGGTGTCCCAGTAGGCACCCTTGACCAGGCGCAGCGGCATCTTCGCGCCCAGCTCCTTGCCCAGCAGGGTCAGCCACACCAGCACCGGCAGGCAGCGCTTGGAGTAGGCCTGCACCACCAGGCCGATCTCGCCCCAGCCTTGCAGGGCCGGCGCGCGCAGGAGTTTCTCGTACAACTCCAGGGACAGCTCCAGGCGGTCGGCTTCCTCGGCGTCGATGGAAATCCCCACATCCAGGGCGCGGGCACGGCTGGCCAGCTCCAGCACATTGGCGAACAGCTCGGTCAACACGCGCTCGCGCTGGGCCACTTCATAACGCGGGTGCAGCGCGGAGAGCTTGATCGAGATCGACGGCCGCGGCCCCGGACCGACTTGCGGCTCCTTGCCCACGGTGTCGATGGCCAGGCGGTAGTCGGCCATGTATTTCTCGGCGTCGGCCTGGGTCAGTGCGGCTTCGCCGAGCATGTCGAAGGAATAGCTGTAGCCCTTCTCCCGCTGCGGACGACCATTTTTCAGCGCCTCGCTGATGTTGCGGCCAAGCACGAACTGCTTGCCCATCAGCTTCATGGCCTGGTTCATCGCCGCGCGAATCACCGGCTCGCCGGAGCGTTTGATCAGCCGGCCGATGACATTCTTCGGCGAGCCATCGGCGTTTTCCGCATCGACCACCTTGCCGGTCAGCACCAGGCCCCAGGCGGCAAAGTTGACCAGCACGTTGTCGCTCTTGCCGAGGTGGCGTTCCCACTCGGCGGCATTCAGTTTGTCGCGGATCAGGGCGTCGGCCGTGGCGGCATCCGGCACCCGCAGCAAAGCCTCGGCCAGGCACATGAGCATCAGCCCTTCCTGGGT
>DAITLT010000519.1:0-1823 GCA_036835505.1 Pseudomonas sp. | reverse complement strand
CTCGATGGCCCCTGCGGCCCTCTCGAAGCCCTGTACCTCGATCTGCCGGATGCCCGTGGCCTGGCGCTGCTGTGTCATCCCAACCCCGTGCAGGGCGGCAGCATGCTCAACAAGGTGGTTTCAACCTTGCAGCGCACCGCGCGTGACGCCGGTTACAGCACCCTGCGCTTCAACTACCGTGGCGTCGGCCAAAGTGCCGGCAGTCACGACATGGCCGGTGGCGAGGTTGACGATGCCGAGGCCGTTGCCCACTGGCTGCGCGCCCAGCAGCCGCAACTGCCGCTGAGCCTGCTCGGCTTTTCCTATGGCGGCTTTGTTGCGGCGGCCCTGGCTGGGCGGCTGGAGGCGCAAGGTCAGGTGGTCGAGCGGCTGTTTATGGTCGCCCCGGCCGTGCAGCGCCTGCAGGCGCCGGAGCGCCTGCCCGAACACGCTGTGTTGACGGTGATCCAGCCGGAACAGGACGAGGTGATCGACCCGGCCGTGGTGTTTGCCTGGTCGCAGGCATTGTCGCGTCCCCATGAGCTGCTGAAAGTGGCAGAATGCGGGCACTTTTTTCACGGCAAGCTGACCGATCTAAAAGACCTGGTGTTACCTCGTCTGGGCTGATCGCTCGCCGCCGCAGACCCAACCGATAAGCGACAGACCATGACCACTCGTATTCTGACCGGCATCACCACCACTGGCACTCCGCACCTGGGCAACTACGCCGGAGCCATTCGTCCGGCGATCGTCGCCAGCCGCGCCGCCGATGCCGATTCGTTTTATTTCCTGGCCGACTACCATGCGCTGATCAAGTGCGATGATCCGCTGCGCATCCAGCGCTCGCGTCTGGAGATCGCCGCCACCTGGCTGGCCTGTGGCCTGGATGTCGAGCGCGCGACCTTTTATCGCCAGTCCGATATTCCGGAAATCCCCGAGCTGACCTGGCTGCTGACCTGCGTGGCCGGCAAGGGCCTGCTCAACCGTGCCCATGCCTACAAGGCTTCGGTGGACAAGAATGTCGAGCTGGGTGAAGACCCGGATGCCGGCGTGACCATGGGCCTGTTCAGCTACCCGGTGCTGATGGCAGCGGACATCTTGATGTTCAACGCGCATAAGGTGCCGGTCGGTCGCGATCAGATCCAGCACGTGGAAATGGCCCGCGACATCGGCCAGCGCTTCAATCACCTGTTCGGCCAGGGCCAGGAGTTGTTCACCCTGCCGGAGGCGGTGATCGAAGAGGGCGTGGCCACCTTGCCCGGTCTGGACGGGCGCAAGATGAGCAAGAGCTACGACAACACCATTCCGTTGTTCGGCAGCGCCAAGCAACTGAAAGACGCCATCGCGCGCATCGTCACCGACTCCAAGTTGCCCGGCGAGGCCAAAGACCCGGACAACGCGCACCTGTTCACCCTCTACCAGGCCTTTGCCAGTGCCGCCCAACAGGCCGAGTTCCGTGCCGAACTGGCTGCCGGTATGGGGTGGGGCGATGCCAAGCAGCGCCTGTTCCAGTTGCTCGACGGCGAGCTGGGCGAAGCGCGTGAGCGCTATCACGCCCTGATCGAGAAGCCGGCGGAGCTGGAGGATGTTCTCCTCGCCGGTGCCGCCAAGGCGCGCAAGGTGGCGACCCCGTTCCTTGCGCAGTTGCGCGAGGCAGTGGGCCTGCGCTCGTTCCGCGCTCAAGTGCAAGCGGGCGATGCCAGCAAGAAGAAGGCGGCGAAAAGCGCGCGCCTGGTCAGCTTCCGTGAGGACGATGGCAGCTTCCGTTTCCGCCTGCTGGACGCCGCCGGCGAGCAGTTGCTGCTGTCCAAGTGCTTTGCCGACGGCAAGTCCGCCGGTCAGGT
>DAITLT010000518.1:0-1825 GCA_036835505.1 Pseudomonas sp. | reverse complement strand
CCTAAAAACCTGAGTTGCCCGTGCGCCAAGCTGCGGGAAGAGCGGCAAACTATGGTCTGGCGACGAATTTGAGGAGTCACCCGATGGGTGAGTCGAAATTGAAGCTGGCAAGACGCGAAGAAATACTGTTGTCGTGCGCTGGGGTGCAGACGATGGCGGGCCGGGTGCAGGTGCGCTGGGAGTCTGAGAGCGCGGCGACGCCGATGGGGCAATTGGCGTACTTCATCGAGTTTCTCAATCTGACTGGAGTGTGGAGGCGTTGGCTGGAAAGCTGTCCGCTGAGTTACGACAGCCCGAATGCGCCAAGCAAGGCGGAGGTGCTGGGCACCTGGATGCTCTCGGTGTTGTCGGGTCATAGACGCTACGCCCACGTTACCGGGATCCGCTGCGACGGCGTCAATCCCGGCCTCTTGGGTATGAACAAGGTCATCTCCGAAGACGCCCTGCGCAACGCCCTGAAACGTATTGCGGAAGGCGAAGGGTGCGCTTGGCTGGATGGACATCTGTCCGATAGCGTCGTCCCATTGCTTGACGCTGCCTGGATTCTGGACACCGATACGACGATCAAACCGCTCTATGGCCATCAGGAAGGCGCGGTGATCAGCTACAACCCGAAGAAGCCAGGGCGCCCCTCGCACAGCTACCACACCTACCTCATGGCCGGTCTGCGTCTGGTACTGGGTGTCGAAGTGTGTGCGGGCAACGAGCACACGGCCAAGCACGCCCAGCCGGGCCTCCTGAAGGTACTCGATGATCTGCCGACGGGGCGCAAACCGAAGCTGGTGCGAGGCGACAATGCCTTTGGTAACGACTCGATGATGATGGCCCTGGAGGAACGCGAGCAGTCTTATCTGTTCAAACTCAAACTCTCGAAGAACGTCAAGCGTCACATTGGCCGCCTGTTTCACCAATCGGGCTGGACCGATGCCGGCCAAGGCTGGGAGGGCAAGGATGGGGAGTTGATGCTCAACGGTTGGAAGAAGGCTCGTCGCGTCGTCGTGCTGCGCCGGCCACTGATGGGCGAAGTCGTGGTGGCCGGTGAGGATGACGGCCAGCAATTGCTGGCCTTTGTCGAGAAAGATCGCAAAGCCGGTAAGGGCATCACCGGCTACGAGTACGCAGTGCTGGTAACCAACACCGACTACGAGATCCTTACCCTCGGACAGCTTTACCGTGACCGGGCAGATGCCGAGAACGCCTTCGACGAACTCAAGAATCAGTGGGGCTGGGGTGGCTTCACCACGCACGACCTGCACCGCTGCCAGTTAGCCGCCCGGGCAGTGGCGCTGATCTACAACTGGTGGAGTCTCTTCGTCCGACTGGCCAATCCCGAAGCGCGGCGCGAGGCAATTACCAGCCGACCGTGGTTGATGTCCTCCGTGGGCCACCGGACCGAACATGCCGGTCAGACGACGATTACGCTGACAGGTTTGCACGCTCATTTCGAGAAGGCCCGGGCAGCGCTGATGCGTGTCTCGGCAATGCTTCAGGGCTGGGTGAATCGTGCTGCGGAGCAGTTGAATCCAACGACCGTCTGGACCCTCGTCTGCGATCATCTTAAACGCATCCTCGCCGGAACCGGCCCCCCTCGCGTGCATCGGCTTCTCGAAAATCATGCAATCAGAATCGGCTAACTGAGGTTTTTAGGATAAAGGAAACGTGCCATGAAACTGAAGCGAATTCTCGACGCTGACGTCCATATCATCGAGCGCGACGCCGAACTGTTCGAATACCCCGGTCCACCCTACGCGAAGAACGCTACTGTGCTCGGTTATCCGTTCTTTCCCTCGCTGGACGGGTACAACCGCGGCGCGATCATGGCGCT
>DAITLT010000517.1:0-1835 GCA_036835505.1 Pseudomonas sp. | reverse complement strand
CCTAGTTTATGATGCCGTCACATGCGCCGTCTGCCGCTTCGCACCGATTGGGTCGACCTGGATGACGAGGCGCTGCTCGACGTCCGGATGGCCGACCTCCCGCTCGAGATCGAGGGGACGCTGGCGGCACGGCTGAATCAGCTGCGCAGCGAACTCGACGCCGGCGGCATTGCGGGTTTCGGTGTCCTTGTAGCGGCTGTACAGGGTGCGCAGGAAATAGCTGTTCAGATCGTCG
This sequence comes from Pseudomonas sp., assembly GCA_036835505.1. Lineage (GTDB taxonomy): Bacteria > Pseudomonadota > Gammaproteobacteria > Pseudomonadales > Pseudomonadaceae > Aquipseudomonas. The sequence goes on along the minus strand of DAITLT010000517.1, from coordinate 1,600 downwards.
GCCTGGTAGTCGAAGTTCAGGCCCAGGCCGCTGCGCTCGCGGCTGATTTCATAGTCGCGCTGCTCGAACTGCTCCAGCTTGGCGCCGTCGCTAAAGTCCCAGTCGCCGCCGGTCTCGACGTTGTCGGAACCGAAATCGCGCTCACCCCAACTGGCCGCCGCGGCCACGCCGAAGTTGTCGGTGCCATCGCCAAGGCTGAAGCGATCACTGACCGCGCCGGAGAATTTCGGGCTGGTCTCGCTGGTGTTGTCGTCGTAGCTGCCCTCGGCGCTGCCGGTGTAGAACAGGCCCTGGTGATCGAACGCCGACAGGCTTTCCACGGCCACGGTGCCGCCCAGGGAGTTGGCGTCCATGTCCGGGGTCAGGGTCTTGATCACCGACAGCGACTGCACCAATTCGGCGGGCAGCACATCCAGGGCCACCGCGCGGCTATCGCTGTTGGGCGACGGGATCAGGGTGCCGTTGATGGTCACGCTGTTGAGGTCCGGGCCCAGGCCACGCACGCTGACAAAGCGGCCTTCGCCCTGGTCGCGCTCGACGCTGACGCCGGGCAGACGCTGGGCGGCTTCGGCCACGTTCTCATCCGGCAACTGGGCCACGCCGTCGGCACTGACCACGCTTTCAACATTGTCGGAACGGCGCTGCTGCTTCAGCGACTTGTCGATGCTCACGGCCTGGCCGACTACATCAACGTGTTCACTGTTGCCTGTGCTGCTCTCCGCGGCCAGCAGCGAACTGGCTGCCACGGCCAAGGCCAAAGCGCTGAGTGCATGACCCGCGCGGCGGGCGGAAGTACGGCGATTGCGCGTCATCAGAATCTCCCCTGGTGATGATGGCCAGGCAAAGAGCCCGGCTGACTTGGCAGGGCACGCTAAGAGCCGGCTGTGACGCTTCTGTGACAGTGCCGCCGGCGACCCGCTGAAAACGCCGTTTAGCCGGGTTTTAAAGCGGCAAATGGGCTGCAATGACCCGCTTTATTGAGCCGTCTGAACCCGTCCACCGGCGTAGCCCGCGCCATCCATTGGCCGGCACCGCGCCATCGGCAAAATACTCGACACAACGCCTGAGCCGATTTGACCTCCCCGCCTGCAACCAAACCGTCACACACCTCTGTTGAGGTGGCGCTCATATGTTGAAACGGAGCCTGTCGGCCATGTCCTCTTTGCTGCACCTACACCGCCTGAAACTGGCCGCCCTGCTGCTGGCCGCCAACCTTGCCCTGCTCCTGCACCTGGCCGCCGGCGACCTGAAACCCATGGCCGAATGGGTTTGGCTGGACATCCTCGGCGAAGGTGGCTCGGCCCTGCTGGCCCTGGCCTGGCTGCTGCTGATCCTCAAGAGCCGGCCGGCGGGACGGGTCAGCAGCCTGCTGGCCCTGGGCCTGGGCTGCGTGTTTTTTTCCTGGTGGGTGGATGCCCTGGATGAATTTATCCGCCTGCCCGACAGCATCGCCTGGGACAGTTGGCTGGAGTCGGCGCCGATGCCCATCGGCCTGCTGCTGATGACGGTCGGCCTGTACCACTGGCACCACGAACAACTGGCGATCAGCGCCCAACTGGAAAAACGCGAGCGGCTGTTCCGCGAGCACCGGCTGTTCGAC
>DAITLT010000516.1:0-1838 GCA_036835505.1 Pseudomonas sp. | reverse complement strand
TGCCGCCGAGCCTGGCGGTGTACCCGGATGTGGGCCTGAACCAGGAGCTGTATCGCTGGCTGGCCCTGCTCGCCGCGCAGGCCGGCGACATGCGTCACTGGGCGCTGGACAACCAGCGCTGGACGGCGCAGTTGCTGCAGCGCTATCCGGCCCTGCGTCCACGTTATCAACGGCTGGTCGAGGCGCACCTGCAATTGCGCCCCGATCCGAGCCAACTGACAGGCGGCGAGGCCGCGCTGGAGCGGGCCTTGTGCCAGGCCCTGCGCGAGCCTGGCAGCGTCGACCAATTTCCCCGCAGCGAGCGAGCGCCCTGGCCCTTGCCGCTGTGGCTGTACCCGGCACAAAACCTCGGCGAGCCGCAGGCGTGCCAGTTGGGTGAGGAGGGCGATGGCCAACTGCTGAACGCCCCCGAGCAGCAACAACTGGTACGCAAGCAGGCCAAGCGGGTCGAGGAAAGCACCAGCAAGGGCGGCCTGCTGATCTTCCGCCTGGAGAACCTGTTCAGCTGGTCCGAGCATGTCGAGCTGGACCGTTGCAGCGATGACAGCGAAGACCTGGACGCCGCGCGGGTCGCCGAAGACCTCGACGAGTTGGCGCTGTCCAAGCAGCGCCTGCGCAAGGGCGGTGGCCTGAAGCTGGACCTCGACCTGCCGCCGGCGGATGTCGACGACATCCCCCTGGGTGACGGCATCAAGTTGCCGGAGTGGGATTACCGCAAGCAGTCTCTGCACCAGGACTTCGTCAACCTGCAGATGTATCTGCCCCGCGGCAGCGAGGCGCAGCCCCTGCCGGCACGCCTGGCGCCGCTGGCCAAGCGTCTGCGCCGGCAGTTTGAACACCTGCGCAATGATCGCCAGTGGCTGCGCCAGCAAACCCAGGGCAGCGAGCTGGATCTGCAGGCCTGGCTGGATTTTCACGTCGAGCGCCAGCACGGTCACTGCGCCGAGCGCGGCCTGTTTATGCAGCAGCGCGCCACCCGTCGCGACCTGGCCTGTCTGTTGCTGGCCGACCTGTCGATGTCCACCGACGCGCACCTGGACGATCAGCACCGGGTCATCGACGTGGTCATCGACAGCCTGCTGCTGTTCGGTGAAACCCTCTCGACCCTGGGCGATCCGTTCGCCCTGTACGGCTTCTCGTCCCTGCGCCGGCAACAGGTGCGCATGCAGGAGCTGAAATCCTTTAGCCAGCGCTATGACGACCACACCCGCGGGCGCATTCAGGCGCTCAAGCCCGGCTACTACACGCGCATGGGCGCGGCCATCCGCCAGGCCACCCAACTGATGAGTTCGGGCAAGCAGAAGCGCAAGTTGTTGTTGCTGGTCACTGATGGCAAGCCCAACGACCTGGACTTGTACGAGGGCCGCTACGGCGTCGAAGACACCCGCGAGGCCGTGCTGGAAGCGCGTCGCGCCGGGCTGTTGCCGTTCTGCATCACCATCGACCAGAAAGGCGGTGATTACCTGCCCTATATGTTCGGCGCCAACGGCTACACCCTGATCCGCCAGCCGCAACAGCTGCCGCTGCGCCTGCCGCAGCTGTACCGGCAACTGACCCAGCTGTGAGGTGGGCGTCGAGCGCCTGTCGGCATTGCGTTGCTTCTTCTGGCGACGATTAGGTCGACCGTGACGGTTATGGTGTCGGGCCTCAAAACGTAGCCCGGACGGACAAGATTGTCTGTGTAGTCTCCGGTGGTGTGGCATGGCCGATTAACGCGTGTTGGGCACGTTTGGGTTTCGCCCCTCACGGGCGAGTGACTTTCTCTTGCTTGCCCAAGAGAAAGTCGGCGATTTTCAAGGTAGTTGTCGCGTGAGCCTGTCACGCTGCTTTTAGCTTTT
>DAITLT010000515.1:0-1839 GCA_036835505.1 Pseudomonas sp. | reverse complement strand
GACGACCTCAACCTGCTCTACACCCGCGCCATGCTGGCGGAAAAACGCAACGACCTGGCTCAGCTGGAGGCCGATCTGCGCAACATCCTCGCCCGCGAGCCGGAAAACGCCATGGCCCTCAACGCCCTCGGCTACACCCTGGCAGACCGCACCACACGCTACGCCGAAGCCCGCACCCTGATTGAACAGGCCTACCGGCTCAACCCCCAGGACCCGGCAGTGCTCGACAGCCTCGGCTGGATCAACTTCCGCCAGGGCCAACTGGAGGTGGCCGAGCAATTGCTGCGCCAGGCCCTGGACAGCTTTCCCGACGCCGAGGTGGCCGCCCATCTGGGCGAGGTGCTGTGGGCCAACGGCAAGCAACGCGAAGCGCGCAAGGTCTGGGCGGCGGCCCTGGCCAACGACCCTGACAGCCCGATTCTGCGCAGCACCCTGTTACGCCTGACTGGCGCCGAGACTCTTTAACATGCACCTACGTCATCTGCTCGCCATTGCCTGCCTGGCCCTGCTTAGCGGCTGCGCCGGCCTGACTTCCCAGGAAACCCTCAGCGGCCAGGGCAACCCGGCCCAATGGCACGCGCACAAAACCCAGGCCAGCCAACTCAACGGCTGGCAAATCAGCGGCAAGGTGGGCATTCGCTCGCCGCGCGAATCCGGCAGTGCGACGCTGTTCTGGCTGCAACGCCAGGACTATTTCGACATCCGCCTGGCCGGCCCCATGGGTCGCGGCGCCGCCCGCCTGACCGGTCGCCCCGGCGCGGTCAGTCTCGACGCAGCCAATCAGGGGCAGTTTCAAGCCGCGTCCGCCGAAGCCTTGCTGCAACAACAACTGGGCTGGAGCCTGCCCGTCGCCCATCTGTTCTGGTGGATTCGCGGCCTGCCCGCCGAAGACAGCCAGAGCCGCCTGACCCTCGACAGCGCCAGCCGCCTGGCCAAGCTGGAACAGGACGACTGGCAGGTGGAATACCTCAGCTACGTGGAGCAAAACGGCTACTGGCTGCCCGAACGGATGAAGCTGCATGGCGCCAACCTGGACATCACCCTGGTCATCAAGGACTGGCAACCGCGCCAGCTGGGCCAGTGACATGCCAGCCCGCCTGACCCTGCCGGCCCCGGCCAAGCTCAACCTGATGCTGCACATCCTCGGTCGCCGCGCCGATGGCTACCACGAACTGCAGACCCTGTTTCAGTTTCTCGAATACGCCGATGAACTGAGTTTTGCCCTGCGCGACGACGGCCAGATTTGCCTGCACGGCGAACTGAGTGACGTCCCCCACGACAGCAACCTGATCGTTAAAGCCGCCCGTCAGCTGCAACACGCCAGTGCCTGCCGCCTGGGCGCCGACATCTGGCTGGACAAGCGCCTGCCCATGGGCGGCGGCCTCGGCGGCGGCAGCTCGGATGCGGCCACCACCCTGCTCGGCCTCAATCACCTCTGGCAACTGGACTGGGATGAAGATCGCCTGGCCGCCCTGGGCCTGGGCCTGGGCGCCGACGTACCGGTGTTCGTGCGCGGTCACGCCGCCTTTGCCGAAGGCGTCGGGGAGAAACTCACCGCCGTTGCGCTTGAGGAGCCCTGGTTTCTCGTGGCCATTCCGCAAGTGCTTGTCAGCACAGCAGAAGTTTTCTCCGACCCCGAGTTGACACGGGATACGCCGGCCAATAAACTTCGCAGCCTTCTTGAGGGGGGCGGTCGTAATGACTGTCAGCCGGTGGTTCAGAAGCGTTATGCAGAAGTCGATAACGCTTTGATCTTGTTGAACAAATTTGTTCCTGCAAGATTGACCGGCACTGGAGCTTGTGTGTTTGGGAGCTTCCCAAACCAGGACGATGCTGATA
>DAITLT010000514.1:0-1854 GCA_036835505.1 Pseudomonas sp. | reverse complement strand
TGTTGGTGGCGCGGATCATCCAGCGGCCGGCTTCGAGGGCACGCATCTGCGCCATTTGCAGGTGCTGCAGGGGGCCGATGGAGCTGCCGAACCAGGCGTCGTTGCTCACTGTCAGGAGGATGTTGCTGCGCGCCGCCAGGCTGGCGGCAAACTCCGGGTACACCACTTCGTAGCAGATATAGCTGGCGATGCTGTAGCCCTTGGCTTGCAGCAATGGCTGCTCGGTCGGGCCGCGGGCGAAGTCGGACATCGGCAGGTTGAAGAAGGCAATCAGGCCGCGCAGCAGGTCCTGCAGCGGGACATATTCACCAAAGGGCACCAGCTTCTGCTTGAGGTAGGTGCCCTGGCCCTGGCCGACGGCGGTGATGGCGTTGTAGTAGCGTTTTTCGCCGCGCTCGTTCAGTTGGCGCACCGGCACGCCGGTTATCAGCGCGCTGTTGCGGCTGCTGGCGAAGGCGCCCATGGCGGCCAGGTAGTCGTCGGCGTATTCCTTGAGTACCGGCACGGCGGTTTCCGGCCAGACCAGCAAATCCGCCGGCTTGGCGCTGTGGCTGAGGTCGCGGTACAGATTCAGTTGGGCGCGCAGTTGGGTCGGGTCCCACTTCAGGTTCTGGGCGACATTGCCCTGCATCAGGGCCACGCTCAGTGGCTTGCCGGCAGGTTGGGTCCAGGCGTGGCCGTTCAGGGCCAGGCCGGCCAGCCAGGGGCCGACCAGCAAGACCAGGGCCGTCGCCAGAAAGACCGGGCGCGCGCGCAGACGCGGCAGGTTGACCAGCAAGGCGGCGCTCAGGGCCAGGACGAAGGAGATCAGCCACATGCCGCCCACTGGCGCCAGGCCGCTGAGGGGGCCGTCGAGCTGGCTGTAGCCGGCGTACAGCCAGGGGAAACCGGTGAGGAACCAGCCGCGGAAGGCTTCCAGCACCAACCACAGGGCGGCGAAGGCCAGGGCGTCGGCCAGGGGCGCTTCGCTGCGGCGCAACCAGCGCGCCCACAACCAGGCCGCGAGGCCGAAGAAGAAGGCGATGGCGGCGCAGAATCCCAGGGTCAGGCCGGCGGCCAGCGGAGCCGAGGCGCCGCCATGGTCGTGGATGCTGACGTAGATCCAGCCGGTGCCGGCGACAAACAGGGCCAGGCCGTAGCACCAACCGCGCCATAGCGCCGCCTTGGGCGTCAGGTCGCGCAGGCCGAGGTAGAACAGCCCCAGCGACAGCAGGGCCAGGGGCCAGATGTCGAACGGGGCGAGCATCAGTGGAGTCAGAGCGCCGGCCAGCAGGGCCAACAAATTGCCCGGCCAGCCGGGGCGAGTGATCCAGTTCATCGAGGGTCCGGGCAGTGGTAAATGGTTGGGGGGTAAGTGGTTAGGTGGTAAGTGGTAAGTGGTAAGTGGGCAGTGGGAAGTGGTGAGTGGGGGTGGTGCTGCGACGATAGAGGTGTGCGGGTAGATGCTACGCGCGAATGGGAGGGAATGCGCCGTTCTCCAGGCCGCCGCCCCACTTCCCACTTCCCACTAACTACTTCCCCGTTCCCTGTTAACCCGTCTCAGTGGTCAGGCGCAGCAGGTGGATGCGGCGGCTGTCGGCGCTTAGGACGCGGAAGCGGAAGTCGCCGAGGGCGATGACTTCATTGCGCTTGGGCAGGTGGCCGAAGGCGCTCATCACCAGGCCGCCGATGGTGTCGAATTCGTCATCCGAGAGCTTGCTGTCGAAGAACTCGTTGAAATTCTCCACCGGGGTCAGGGCCTTGATCAGGAAGTCGCCGCTGGGCAGGGGCTTGATATAGCTGTCTTCCTCGATGTCGTGCTCGTCCTCGATCTCGCCGACGATCTGCTCGAGCACGTCCTCGATGGTCACCAGG
>DAITLT010000513.1:0-1859 GCA_036835505.1 Pseudomonas sp. | reverse complement strand
GGCCTGACCTTCGCCGATATCAACTACGGCAACGACGTGCGCCGGGCCATGCTCGGCCTGCTCGAACGCATGCCGAGCATGACGGTGATGATGCTGGTGACCTCGGTGCTGATCCACCGCGACACCGGCGGCAACCTGACCGAGGTGCTGACGCGCCTGAGCAGCTTGATTCGTGGGCGCTTTCGCTTTCAGCGCAAGGTCAAGACCTTGTCGGCCGAGGGGCGCATGTCCGGGTGGATATTGGTGGCTGTGCCTTTCGTATTGTCGGCGGCGATCGTGCTCTCAAGTCCGACCTATTTGCCTTTGCTGCTCAAGGAGCCTATCGGGCAGAAGATGGTGATGGCGGCCTTTGTCGCCATGCTGCTGGGGATATTCTGGATTCGTAAAATCATCCGCATCCAGTTTTAAGCACAGGCGGAGGAGGTATATGTCATGGACTATCTGCTGAGTTTGCTCAATCGCGTGGTGGGTAACGAGGAGTTGGCGCGGCTGTTGTTCGTCAGTGCAATTGGCCTGAGTGCGGTACTGGCCGTGGTCACTCTGGCAATGCTGGCGTTGGGCTTGCGCGATCCGGTGCAACGGCGCCTGACCCTGATCAAACGCGGACATGCTGGCGTGGCGGTTGGCCAAGAGCCACCGAGCAATCTGCAACTGATGCTCGAGCAGGTGGGCCAGCGCTTCAATACCGGAGAGGAGGGGCAGGAGTCGGCCACTCGCACCTTGCTCACCCATGCCGGTTATCGCTCGCCGGCGGCGGTACAGATGTACTGGGCAGTGCGTCTGCTTTCACCGCTGGTATTGGTTGGCCTTACCCTGTTGGTTTTGCCACTGATCCCCAAGATGTCGCTGGGCATTGGCATTCTGCTGGTGGTCGTTGCGCTTGGTGTCGGTTGGCTGGTGCCGGGTATCTATGTCGAAAAGCGCAAGCAGGCACGCATGCGGCGGTTGCTGGTGGCCTTCCCCGATGCCCTGGACTTGATGGTGGTGTGCGTCGAGTCGGGGCTGGCCTTGCCCCAGGCTATCGAGCGTGTAGCTGATGAAATGTCGGTCAGTCAGCCGGAACTGGCGCTGGAGCTGGCCTTGGTCAATGCGGAGATCCGTGCCGGCATACCCAGTACCGAGGCGCTCAAGCATCTGGCCGAGCGCACCGGGCTGGAAGATATTCGCGGCTTGGTCAGCTTGCTGGCGCAGAGCATTCGTTTCGGTACCAGCGTGGCCGACACCCTGCGCATCTATGCCGAGGAGTTCCGCGATCGGCGCACCCAGGCCGCCGAGGAACAAGCGGCGAAAATCGGCACCAAGCTGGTATTCCCACTAATCTTGTGCCTGTGGCCGAGCTTTTTCCTGGTGGCCATCGGTCCCGCCATCATCGGGGTACTCAAAGCATTCGGGAAGGTATGAGATGAAAAGGATCAGTCTGCTGTTGGCCATGACGGCCGTGCTGTCAGGATGTCAGACCATGGGCCCTGAGCCGGTGCTCGAAACCCGCTCGGTGTATAGCGGCGACAATTCGCTGTTGCACAAGGTACGCAAACAGGCCACTTCGGCCGACCAGGCCATGCAGATGGCTGCGATGGCCTACCAGGCCGGCGACCTGGATCAGTCGCTGTATCAGTATCTGCGCGCCATCGAACTGGAGCCGGAACGCTACGAGGCCCTGGTCTGGATCGGGCGCATCCACCGCGATCGCGGCAACACCCAGCTCGCCGCGATGGCCTTCAACGATGTGCTGGCCAACCAACCGGAGAACCCCGACGCCCTGGCGGAGATGGGCATGCTGCACCTGGCCCAGCGTGATCACAAGGCCGCACAGGAGCTGCTGTTCAAGGCGGTGGCGCTGGACCAGCAGCGCCTGGGTA
>DAITLT010000512.1:0-1871 GCA_036835505.1 Pseudomonas sp. | reverse complement strand
TCGCCATAACCCAAGGCGCCGGTCAGCTCGACGCACTTGAGCGTCACCTCGTTGGCCACCCGCCCGGCCTTGGCCTTGGCAATCGAGGCCTCCTTGGAGTTGGGCAATTTGTTGTCGGCCATCCACGCGGCCTTCAGGGTCAGCAGGCGCGCGGCCTCCCATTCGGCCTCCAGGCGATACAGGGTCGCCTCGGCATGGCTGACACTCAGCAGCGGCTTGGCATACTCCAGCGTGCAGGTTTTCTTCAGCAGCTCACGGGTGCGATCCAGCGCCGCCTTGGCCACGCCGATGGCCATGCCGGCCACCAGCGGCCGGGTGTTGTCGAAAGTCTCCATGACCCCGGCGAAACCCTTCTGCACGTCGATTTCAGGATTGCCCAGCAGGTTGGCGGCCGGCACTCGGCAATCGACAAAGCTGATGGCGGCGGTATCCGACGCTTTGATGCCGAGCTTCTTCTCCAGCCGCGCCACGCTCATGCCCGGTGTGCCGTGCTCGACCACGAAGGACTTGATCGCCGCACGCCCCAGGCCCTTGTCTAGCGTGGCCCAGACCACCACCGAGTCGGCACGCTCTCCGGAGGTGACGAAGATCTTCTCGCCATTGAGGACGTAGTGCTCGCCGTCCTTGATCGCAGTGGTGCGGATCGCCGCCGAGTCCGAACCACAGCCGGGCTCGGTAATCGCCATGGCCGCCCAGCTGCCCTTGAAGCGCTGCAACTGTTCTTCATTGGCCACCGCGGCGATGGCCGCATTGCCCAGGCCCTGGCGCGGCATGGCCAGCAACAGGCCGACATCGCCCCAGCACAGCTCCATGACCCCCAGCAGCGCCGACAAGTTGCCGCCATTCTTGTTGCCCGCAGCCTGCTCGGCCGAGGCGCCGCGCTTGCTCGCAGAGGTCGCACCAATCGCATCCGGCGAGCCGGCGTTCATCCCGTCCAGCAGCGCGGCGAGCAGGTCGAGCTCCTGCGGATAGGCGTGTTCGGCCTTGTCGTATTTGCGCGAGATCGGCCGAAAATAGTTGGCCGCCACCTGATGGGCCTGGGTCACCAGGCCACGGAATTTCTTCGGGGTTTCTAAGTTCATTGCATGCGCCCCTTACAGTTGCAAGCCGCCGGCCATGATCGCCACACCGCGCAAATCGCGGTACCAGCGCTCAACCGGATGTTCTTGGGTAAAGCCGTGACCGCCGAGCAGCTGCACGGCGTCGGTGCCGATCTGCATGGCCTTTTCGCTGCACAGCAGACGCGCCAGATAAGCCTCACGCTGGAACGGCAAGCCTTGCTCGGCCCGCGCGCAGGCACGCCAGACCATCAGGCGCATGGCATCCAGCTCGACGGCGATGTCGGCGACGATAAAGGCCACGCCCTGGCGATGGCTGATTGGCTCACCGAAGGCCAAACGCTCATTGCAGTAGGGAATCACGTAATCCAACGCCGCCTGCGCCGTGCCCACCGCCAGGGCACACCAGGCCAGCCCCGCGTGATCGAGGAAGCTCTGATAATTGAACTGTTCGCCAGCCAGGCGATTCTCCGCCGGCACCTTGACGCCCTTGAGCAGGATGCGCGCCGTTCCGCCGGCTTTCAGGCCCATGCCCGGCTCGGCACGCCGCTCGACTCCGGCACTCGCGGCATCCAACAGAAACAGCGCGGGGCCCTGGCTGGTCTGCGCCGCGACGATCAGCTGACTGGCCTCCAGGCCACGCAAAATCAGGCATTTTTCGCCGTTCAGCACATAGTGGGAGCCCTTGCGTTTGGCCTTGGTGCGTAGCTGTTGCGGATCGAACAAGGGCGTCGGCTCACTCACGGCAATCGCCGTCAATGGTGCAGCCTGCTCGCCGACAAAGGCCGGCAACCAGCGCGCCTGCTGCTCGGC
>DAITLT010000511.1:0-1872 GCA_036835505.1 Pseudomonas sp. | reverse complement strand
CGCAGCTACCTGCACACCTGGCCCGAGCGTGAGCCTGCGGCGGCGCAGTTGGCGTGTTATCAGGCGGCGCTGGCACGGCGCCGGGCCGGCGAGCCGGTGGCCTATATCCTCGGCCGTCAGGGCTTTTGGAGCCTGGAGCTGGATGTTGCCAGGCATACCTTAATCCCACGCCCGGACACCGAAGTGCTGGTGGAAACCGCCCTGGCCCTGTTGCCGGCCACGCCGCTGCAGGCGCTCGACCTCGGCACCGGCACCGGCGCCATTGCCCTGGCATTGGCCTGCGAGCGCCCGGCCTGGCAGATGACCGGCGTTGATCGGGTGGCCGCGGCCGTGGCGCTGGCGCAGGGCAATGGCGCGCGTCTGCAATTGACCAACGCTCGTTTCGCCGAGAGTTGCTGGTTCTCGGCGCTGGCCGGCCCGCGCTTTCAATTGATCGTCAGCAACCCGCCGTATATTGCCGCTGCCGACCCGCACCTGAGTCAGGGCGATGTGCGCTTCGAACCGAGCAGTGCGCTGGTGGCCGGCGTCGATGGCCTGGACGATATTCGCCTGATCATCGAGCAGGCGCCGGCGCATTTGCTGGGTGGCGGCTGGCTGCTCCTGGAACATGGTTTCGAACAGGCCGAGGCGGTGCGCGAATTGCTCAGCCGGCGCGGCTTCACGGCCGTGGACAGTCGCCGCGACCTGGGCGGTCATCAACGTATTTCTGTGGGGCAGTGGCCGCTATGAATCAGCATCTGAGTGACGAAGACCTGTTGCGCTACAGCCGGCAAATTCTGCTGGCGCAGGTGGATATTGACGGTCAGTTAAAGCTGAAAAACAGCCGGGTGCTGATCGTCGGCCTCGGTGGCCTGGGCTCGCCGGTGGCGCTGTACCTGGCTGCCGCCGGGGTTGGTGAGTTGCACCTGGCCGACTTCGATACGGTCGATCTGAGCAACCTGCAACGGCAGATCGCCCACGACACCGGCAGCCTCGGCCAGGCCAAGGTCGAGTCGGCCGCCAAGCGTCTGCGCGCCATTAACCCGGCCATCCAGCTGCAACTGTACCCGGCCGGGCTGGATGCCGACTCGCTGGACGCGGCGGTGGCGGGGGTCGATCTGGTGCTCGATTGCTCGGACAACTTCGCCACCCGCGAGGCGGTCAACGCGGCCTGTGTGGGCGCATGCAAACCCCTGGTCAGCGGCGCGGCAATTCGCCTGGAAGGCCAGTTGGCGGTGTTCGATCCGCGTCAGCCGGCCAGCCCCTGTTACCACTGTCTGTACGGCCATGGCAGCGAAGCCGAACTGACCTGCAGCGAGGCCGGCGTACTCGGCCCGCTGGTGGGGCTGGTCGGCAGTTTGCAGGCGCTGGAGGCGCTCAAGTTGCTGGCCGGCTTTGGCCAGCCGTTGGTGGGCCGGCTGTTGTTGATCGACGGTCTGGGCAGCCACTTCCGTGAGCTGCGGGTCAAGCGCGATCCGGCGTGCAGTGTGTGTGGCGTGGCTCGCGGTGAGTAACGCCGCGGTTGGCGTGTTCGACTCCGGCGTCGGCGGCCTGTCGGTACTCGGTGAGATTCGCGCCTTGCTGCCCGCGGAAACCCTGCTGTATGTCGCCGACAGCGGCCATGTGCCCTATGGCGACAAGAGCGCCGAGTTTATCCGTGCGCGCAGCCTGGCCATCGCCGAGTTTCTGCTGGGGCAAGGCGCCAAGGCCCTGGTGCTGGCTTGTAACACCGCCACCGCAGCGGCGATCAGTGAGTTGCGCAGTGCCTATCCGCAACTGCCGATCATCGGCATGGAGCCGGCGGTCAAGCCAGCGGCGGCCGCCACCCAGAGCGGCGTGGTCGGCGTGCTGGCCACCACCGGCACCCTGAAAAGCGCCAAGTTCGCCGCCTTG
>DAITLT010000510.1:0-1875 GCA_036835505.1 Pseudomonas sp. | reverse complement strand
TTTGCAACCCCTCTTTTTAAGCTAACTCTTTGTTTTCAAAAGAGTTTTCCGAGAGATCTGCGCCGGAAGAGGTGCGAATTATAGACACTTAATCCGAGCCGTCAAGGGCTAGTTTCGCCCCCACCGCCTCGCCTCTATATATATAGAGAGAGAGCTAAAGCACCGCCTTATGGCGCAATCCAGCGATCTGCTCGGCGCTCAACTGCAGCAGGCGCTGCAGCACGGTGTCGGTGTGCTCACCGAGCAGCGGCGGAGCGTTGCGGTACTCCACCGGGGTGGCGGACAAGCGCAGCGGGCTGGCCACTTGCGGCGTGCTGCCACCCAGGCTGTTGGGCATGTCGATGCGCAAACCACGGGCCTGCACCTGGGCATCGGCAAACACCTCGGCCAGATTGTTGATCGGCCCGCACGGCACGCCGGCCTGCTCCAAGGTAGCGATCCACTCGGCCGTGGTCTTGAACACCGTGACCTGGCGGATCAGCGGGATCAACACATCGCGGTTGGCGACCCGCGCCTTGTTGCTAATAAAACGCGAGTCGTCGGCCCACTCCCGTTGACCGGCGACCTCGCAAAACTTGCGGAACTGACTGTCATTGCCCACCGTCAGGAGAAAATCACCATCCGCCGAGGGGAAGTCCTGGTAAGGCACGATATTCGGGTGGGCATTGCCCAGCCGCCGCGGCGGTACGCCACTGGTAAGGAAATTCATCGCCTGGTTGGCCAGGCAGGCCACCTGCACGTCCAGCAGCGCCAAATCGACATGCTGGCCGATGCCGGTCTGCTCGCGATGGTTCAGCGCCGCCAGCACGCCCACGGTGGCATACAGGCCGGTGAGAATATCGGTCAGGGCCACGCCGACCTTCATCGGCCCGGCGCCCTCTTCGCCTTCCGGGCGTCCGGTCAGGCTCATCAAGCCGCCGAGACCCTGGATCATAAAGTCGTAGCCGGCACGCTTGGCGTAGGGGCCGTCCTGGCCGAAGCCGGTGATCGAGCAATAAATCAGCTTGGGATTGACCGCTTTCAGCGCGGCGTAATCCAGGCCATAGGCGGCCAGGCCGCCGACCTTAAAGTTCTCCAGCACCACGTCGCACTGCGCCGCCAGCTCGCGCACCAGGCGCTGGCCTTCGGGCTGGGTGAAGTCGACGGTCACCGATTGCTTGTTGCGGTTGGCGCTCAGGTAATAGGCCGCCTCGCTGGTGTCGCGGCCCTCGGCGTCCTTGAGGAAGGGCGGGCCCCAGGCGCGGGTGTCGTCACCACTGCCGGGGCGCTCAATCTTGATCACCTCGGCGCCGAGATCGGCCAACACCTGCGCCGCCCAGGGGCCAGCCAGCACACGAGTGAGATCGAGAACGCGGATATGCGAAAGGGCGCCAGACATAACAAGTGCTCCAAGGAAGAGATCGGGTTCGTGAACGGAGACAACAGCAATGCCGCGATCACCGTCGAGCACTCACCCATGGCTTCATCCTAGAAGGGCGACAGGTTGCCGGCAAACGAGGAATTTGCACGCAACTGTGCTAATTCCTCACTCCAGAACAGCGTCAGGCGCGCCATGGATCGCACCGGACGTCAGTCGATGTGCGCAATACGCTTATTCGAGGTGGTTTTGCCGATCTGTAAGCCAGTCGCCAACAGGCCCGGCTCTACCCTAGGGCAGCAGTAGCCCACCGCTGGCCTTGTGCAGATGATGCAGGCGCTTGCCGAGCTGATCGAGGTTGGCCTCTGCCTGCTCCAGCTCTGCGACCTGCGTCGGCTCGAGCAGGGCGCGCACCTCCTGTTCAAGCTCATCACTGAGGCGGCGCAGCTGTTGCTGACGTGCGCCGCTGCTGGCTTGCAGTTGCTGCCACTCGGCCGCTTGCGGCAGGCCATAGCCTT
>DAITLT010000509.1:0-1877 GCA_036835505.1 Pseudomonas sp. | reverse complement strand
TCCCTGGGGCATACCTCCAACGAGGAATGGGCTGTACCAAAGTACCGGTGCAGTCTGCGGCCAGACATTCTATGGAGACTTCCAGCATGGCTCATCTGTCCAGCACCGATTTCCAGGCATTACGCATCGCCGTCCTGACCGTCAGCGACACCCGCAGTCTGGCTACCGATACCTCGGGGCAGACCCTGATCGAGGGGCTGGAGGCGGCCGGCCACGCGCTGGTCGAGCGGGCCCTGGTGATCGACGATATCTGGCAGATCCGCGCACGGGTCTGTGCCTGGATCGCCGACCCGCTGGTGCAGGTGATCCTGATCACCGGCGGCACTGGTTTCACCGTGCGGGACAATACCCCGCAAGCCGTGGCGCCCTTGCTGGACAAGCTGGTCGATGGCTTCGGCGAACTGTTCCGCCAGGTCTCGTTGGCGGAAATCGGCACCTCCAGCCTGCAGTCGCGTGCCGTGGCCGGGATCAGCAACGGTGCGCTGGTCTGCTGCCTGCCCGGTTCGCCCAACGCCTGTCGCACGGCCTGGGAGAAGATCCTCCGTGAGCAGCTGGACAGTCGCACCGGGCCGTGCAACTTCGTCGCCCACCTCAAGCGCCTGGCCGATCAGCCGCAAGTCGCGCGCTGCGGAGCCCGCTCATGAGCGCCTGCGGCTGCGACGGCAACAACCTGCGCCCGGTTGACCAGGCCATCGCCGAACTGCTGGCGCGCGCACCGGCGCCGCCGCCAGTGGAGCGGGTAGCCCTGGGCCAGGCACTCGGCCGGGTGTTGGCCGAGCCGCTGCATGCGCCGTTCGAGGTGCCTGCCTGGGACAACAGTGCGATGGACGGTTATGCCCTGCGCGCCGCCGATCTGCCGGCCGCGGGTGGTTGCCTGCCGCTGGCCGGGCGGATTGCGGCCGGCGACGCCGCGGCGCAGGCCCTGCCCGCCGGCCATGCGGTGCGCATCTTCACCGGCGCGCCCTTGCCGCCGGGCGCCGACAGCGTGGTGATGCAGGAGCAATGCCGGCTCGAGGAGGGGCGGGTGTGGCTGCCGCCGGTACAGGGCGGCGAGCATGTGCGCCGGCGTGGCGAGGAACTGGCTGCCGGCACCCCGGTGCTGAGCATCGGGCAGCGCCTGCGCCCCCAGGAACTGGGCCTGCTGGCCAGCTTCGGCATCGACCGGGTGGCGGTCTATCGGCGCTTGCGGGTCGGCCTGCTGAGCAGCGGCAACGAGCTGCGCGAGCCGGGTGAGGCGCTGCAGCCCGGGCAGATCTACAACGCCAACCGCTACAGCCTGGCGGGGGTGCTGAGCAGCCTCGGCCTGGAAGTCCACGATTACGAGATCATGGCCGACGAACTGGCCGCCAGCCGCGATGCCCTGAGCCTGGCGGCTTCGGAGTGGGACATGCTGATCACCTCCGGCGGGGTGTCGGTCGGCGAGGAGGATCACCTCAAGCAGGCGATCCGCGAGCTGGGCGAGTTGCACCTGTGGCGCCTGGCGATCCAGCCGGGCAAGCCGCTGGCCTTCGGCGAAGTGGGCGGCAAACCCTGGCTGGGCTTGCCGGGCAATCCGGCGGCGGCCTTGATCACCTCGCTGGTGGTGGCGCGGCCCTTTCTGCTGCGCGCCCAGGGCTGCCAGGATGTCTTGCCGCAACCGCTGCGCATGCCGGCCGGATTCGCCTGGCGCAAGGCCAATAGCCGCCGCCAGTACCTGCGTGCCCGGCTGGAACAGCAGGGCGGTCAGCTGCGCGTGTGCCTGCACCCACAGCAGGGCTCGGCCATGCTCACCTCGGCCTGCTGGGCCGACGGCCTGGCGCTGGTCGAGGTGGGGCAGACCCTGGAGGAGGGCGATCTGCTCGACTACCTGCCGTTCAGTGCGCTGCTGCATTAAGTGG
>DAITLT010000508.1:0-1887 GCA_036835505.1 Pseudomonas sp. | reverse complement strand
TCTGGTCGTCGCCGAAGACCAGCACATGGCCCTGCTCGCTGTGCTGGAAGTGGTAGTGAATGCCTTCTTCCTCGCACAGACGCTGGATGAAGTGCAGGTCGGACTCGTCGTACTGCACGCAGTAGTCGCGCTCGGGATAGACGCTCGGGCCGAACTGGAAAGCGTAGGCGTTGTTCTGGATGCCGTGTTCTTCCAGCACCTGGCTGATGATCTTTTCCACCGTGAGGTACTGGAATATCCGCTGATTCACCCGGTGCGCCAGGTAGGCCAGTTGCGGGCGCAGGGTGATGTGGTAACGGCTCAGGCGTTTGCCGGATTCGCCCTGGGCGACGCGATAGATCAAGCCATGAATGCCGTTGCCGCCAGGCGCGAAGGCGAGAAAGGCCGGCTGGTGCAGCAGGCTTTCCAGATCGAGATCCGGGCGCTCGCTGATCAGTTCCAGTTCGAAGGCGAACGGTTGGCTGATCGCCTCGTGGCCGTTGAATTCGAGTACCTGCAGATCGTGCGCGAGGCCTTCGATACTCAGGCTGAAATGGGTCTGGTTGGCTGCGTTGAACATGCTCTTCTCCTTAAGCCTTACACGTCAGCCGGGCTGATATTCAGCCGCTGCATGCGGTACAGCAGGGTGCGCCGGGGCAGGCCCAGTTCGCCGGCGGCGCTGGTCTGGTTGCCGCGGTTCTTGCGCAGGCAGTCGAGCAGCAGGCTGCGTTCGACGCGCTCCATGCGTTCGCGCAGGTTCATGTTGGCGTCGCTGTTGCTGTCCTGGTGCAGGTTGAAGTACTCGGGTAACAGCTCGCCGCCTTCACAGAGCAGTACGGCGCGCTCGACCAGCCCCTTGAGCTCGCGCACGTTGCCGGGGAAGGCATAACTGGCCAGTTGCTCCAGGGTGCTGTCGGCCCAGCGGCAAGGGTCGCGTTGCAGGAAGGCACTGGCCTTGTCGGCGAAATACCGGGCCAGGGTCAGGATGTCCTGGTCGCGCTCGCGCAGGGCTGGCAACTCGATGGGGAATTGCGCCAGGCGATAAAACAGGTCTTCGCGAAAGCGGCCTGCCTCGACCAGCGCGCGCAGGTCGCAGTGGGTGGCGGCGACGATGCGCACATCGACGGTGTGGGTTTCGCTGCAGCCCAGCGGGCGGACTTCGCCTTCCTGCAATACCCGCAGCAGTTTGGCTTGCAGGGCCAGGGGCATGTCACCGATCTCGTCGAGGAACAGGGTGCCGCCATCGGCCGCATCGAACAGGCCCCGATGGTCGCGGTCGGCCCCGCTGAAGGCGCCCTTGCGATAGCCAAACAGCTCGCTCTCCAGCAGGGTTTCCGGCAGCGAGGCGCAGTTCTGCACGACGAAGGCCTGGCTGCGGCGGAAGCCGCAATCGTGGATGGCGCGGGCCACCAGTTCCTTGCCGGTGCCGGTCTCGCCGGTCAGCAGCACGCTGACCGGGTTGTGCAGCACCTTGCCGATCATCTGATACAGCTCGCGCATCGGCGCGCTGTCGCCAATCAGGCCGTAGCCGCTGGCGCAGGGCATGCTGGTGAAGCTGGCCGGTTGTTCGGTGCGGGGCGCACGCAGGCGTTGCAGCAAGTGCAGCTGGGCGATGGCGAAGCTGCCGAGATGCCCCAGCGAGCCGGCGAACCCCTGCAAGTCGCCGGCCTGCTGGCTGGCGATCAGCAGCAGGCCGTTGACGTGCTTCTGTTCGTCGAGCAGCGGCAGGCACAGCAGGCTGCGCCAGGCCTGGGCCACGTCCGGTAGAAAGCCGATCTGCTGCAGGCTGCTGTCCAGTTCGCTGATGCTGAGTAGCTGGTTCTGGCACAGGCAATATTGCAGCAGTTGCTCGCCGTCATAGTCGCTCGGCAGGCTGGCCTCAGCACGGGGTTGCAGCAGACCGTCCTG
>DAITLT010000507.1:0-1896 GCA_036835505.1 Pseudomonas sp. | reverse complement strand
ATTTCCCAGCCACCGCCCAGCGCCGCACCATTAATAGCAGCCACTACCGGCTTGCCGAGGCATTCCAGGCGGCGCAATTGGCCTTTGATGTTAAGAATCATCTGGTAAAACTGGGCTGCATCGGCCTTGGTGACCTTGATCAGCTCATTCAGATCGCCACCGGCGAAGAACGTCTTCTTCGCGGAGGTAAGGATTACCCCGGCGATCGAGTCTTTCTCGGCTTCCAGGCGATCAACGATGTTGCCCATGGCCGCGCGGTATTCAGCGTTCATGGTATTGGCGCTTTGGCCAGGCATGTCCATGGTCAGAACGACGATATTGTCCTGGCCTTTTTCGTAACGGATGGCGTCAGTCATTTCTTTTCACTTCCCAAATGTCGGGGGAGCGCTTCAGGGGCGTCACGAGCGAAGGCCAGGCTAGGCGAAAATCATTCGGAAAGCGGAGTTTGCTGGTGCAAATGAGCATTTCCAGAGGATTTCCAGCGCCGCATGGCCGAGCGCAGTAGCCCGTGATAGCTCCTTAAATACGTTCAATGATGGTGGCGATGCCCATACCGCCGCCCACACACAGGGTAGCGAGGCCATAACGCAAATTGCGCTTCTCCAGTTCATCCAACAGGGTGCCGAGAATCGCGCAACCGGTGGCACCGAGCGGGTGGCCCATGGCGATGGAGCCGCCGTTGACGTTAACCTTGTCTTCGGACACGCCCATGTCCTTCATGAACTTCATCACCACCGAGGCAAACGCCTCGTTGACCTCGAACAGGTCGATGTCATTGACGTTCAGCCCGGCCTTGGCCAGAGCCTTGCGCGTAGCCGGCGCCGGGCCGGTGAGCATGATGGTGGGATCGGTGCTGGTGACTGCCGTGGCGACGATCCGCCCACGGGCCTTCAACCCCAGTTCTTTGCCCTTGGCTGCGGAGCCAATCAGCATCAGCGCTGCCCCGTCGACAATGCCCGAGCTGTTGCCTGGGGTATGGATATGCTCGATGCGCTCCACATGGGAGTATTTGCGCAGGGCCGAGGCATCGAAGCCCATCTGCCCCATCATCTCGAAGCTTGGCTTGAGTTTGCCCAAGCCTTCCAGGGTCGAGTCGGCACGAATGAACTCGTCATGGTCGAGAATCAGAATGCCGTTCTGATCGGTCACCGGCACCAGCGATTTGTTGAACGAGCCATCGGCCCGTGCGCGCGCGGCTTTCTGCTGCGAACGCAGGGCGAACCCATCGACATCGCTACGGGAAAAGCCTTCCAGGGTGGCAATCAGGTCGGCGCCGATGCCCTGGGGCACGAAATGGGTGTGCATATTGGTCGCCGGGTCCATGGCCCAAGCGCCACCGTCAGAGCCCATCGGAATGCGCGACATCGACTCGACGCCACCCGCTACAACCAGATCTTCAAAACCGGAGCGCACTTTCATCGCCGCCAGGTTGACCGCTTCCAGGCCTGAGGCACAGAAGCGGTTGAGCTGCACGCCCGCCACCTGCTCATCCCAATCCGCCACCAACGCGGCGGTCTTGGCGATGTCGGCACCCTGATCGCCCACCGGCGTCACGCAACCAAGGACGATATCGTCAACCTGGCTGGTATCCAGCTCATTGCGGGCCTCAAGAGCCTTGAGCAGGCCGGCCACCAGATCAACTGGCTTGACGCTGTACAGCGCGCCGTCCTTTTTGCCTTTACCGCGGGGCGTGCGCACCGCATCGAAAATGAATGCTTCGGTCATGGCGTCCTCTGGCCTCCTTATATAGGAGGGATAGGTAGCGGTGTGGCAGTCCGCTGCCCAGCAGCGGCTACCAACAATTGTTGTTAGGCCGCTCTACCATAGCCGCAACGCGCGCAGGCTCAATGACCGAAATGCTCAGGCCCATTGACCACTCAGCTCAGACCAACGGTA
>DAITLT010000506.1:0-1897 GCA_036835505.1 Pseudomonas sp. | reverse complement strand
TTGTGATGTGCCACTAGTTTGCCAGTAAGTTATCACTTACACGAAACGATCATTATCTCGCACGCGCATAAAACACTTTGAAACTTGCGCATTGGCTCGCAAAAACAATGGGAACTATTGCCCCGGAAACAACTCCGCCAATCTTCGTCCCTGCAATGCACTTCACACTTTCAAAGGTTGCCCCTCAGCCATCATGGGGCTAGGATGCCGGCCTCACAGGGACTTTGCGCAACTTGTTGCACATCAAAGTGCGCAAGAAGTTGCACAACTCAGGCAAATCGAAGCGCGCCAGCGGATATAGGCCCGCACACTCTCGAGTTGCCGGATCAATCATAGAGTCATGGAATGACCTACTCGAACAAGCTCACTGCCCATTATTTGCAATTGGCCAAACTGCCCATTAACGAAGGGGACTTTGCCGGCAGCGACGTGCGTTATTCCAGCGAATATGAAGTGCTGGAAATCGAGCTGGGCAAAGCCACCGCGCTGCATGAAACCGCGGCCATCGACTGGCAGAAAGTCCGCGAAAACAGCGAGATACTGCTCAGTGCCCACTCCAAGGATCTGCGCGTCGCCGCCTGGCTGATCTGGGGCCTCTATCAGCGCGAATCCTTCGCCGGCCTGCAAGCCGGCTTGAGCCTGCTGCACTACCTCTGTCTTAACCACTGGGACGAGCTGCACCCGCGCAAGGCGCGCACCCGTGCGGCCGCCATCAGCTGGCTGATCCCACGTCTGGAACAGGCGCTGGCCGAACATGTGCCGATCGGCGAGCAACTGGCGCTGTTCCGCAGCCTGGCCGAACAACTGCGCGCTCTCGAAGCCTGCCTGTCGGCCCACCTGGGCGCAGAGGCGCCGCTGCTGCTGCCGCTGTGCCGGCGCCTCGACGAACTGGTCAAGCGCGCCAGCCAGGGCCAGCCGGAACCCGGCAGCGTCGGCGCGGCGCTGGCCCAGGTCAAGCAGGTCGCCAACCAGCTACTGACCCCAGGTGCGCCAGTCGAAAGCGAGAAAGACGCGCACAAGAGCCTGCGCGGCCTGCAGGATCAGGCCCGGCCCCTCTGTGCTTATTGGCTCAAGCAAAAGGCCAGCGATCTGCGCGCCCTGCGCCTGGCGCGCACCCTGTTGTGGCTGCCGATCGACAGCCTGCCGGAGCGCAACGCCGAGCAGATCACCGCCCTGCGCGGCCTGCCCGCCGACAAACTGGCCAGCTATCAGGAACGTTATCAGCAAGACCAGTACGCCGACCTGCTGGTCGACCTGGAAGCCAGCATCGCCCGCGCGCCCTTCTGGCTCGACGGTCAGCACCTGGTCTGGCAGTGCCTGGAAGGGCTGAATGCCGAACAGGCGATGCGTGAAGTGGAAATCCAGCTGGCGCTGTTCCTCCAGCGCATGAGCGGCCTGGAAGAACTGCGCTTTCACGACGGCAGCGCCTTCGCCGACGGCCAGACCCGCGCCTGGCTCAGCTCCCATGTCATGCCCCATCTGCAGGCGCCGGTCACCGCCAGCGCACCGGCGGCCAACGAGGGCGACAGCCAGCCGGCCTGGGACAGCGCCCTGCAGGAGGTGCTGCCGAAGCTGCGCAAGGACGGCCTGAAAGCCGCCGTGCAGCAACTCAAACTCGGCCTGGCCAAGGCCCGCGGCGGCCGCGAGCGCTTCTTCTGGCAACTGACCCTGGCGCGCCTGTGCTTCAGCGCCAAGAAGTACGAACTGGCCAAGACCCAACTCGAATCGCTCGACCAGACGCTACAGGCCTCCGGCCTCGGCGACTGGGAACCCGATCTCGCCCTGGACGTGCTACGCATGCTGCACAGCTGTTGCGAGCTGCTGCCGCAGAACCACGCGGTGCGTGAAAGCAAGGAAGAGATCTACCGCAGGTTGTGCCACCTCGATCTTGAAGTGG
>DAITLT010000505.1:0-1911 GCA_036835505.1 Pseudomonas sp. | reverse complement strand
TCAGTTGCAGGCTGATGCGCTCTTCCGGCTGCAGGCGGATCAGCAGGCGGTTGGCCTGGCTGGCGTCGAACAGGCGATGCGGCACCGGCTTGAACTGGATGACGATCTCCGAACACTTCTTCGCCATGCGCTTGCCGGTGCGCAGGTAGAAGGGCACGCCGGCCCAGCGCCAGTTGTCGATTTCGGCCTGCACGGCGACGAAGGTCTCGGTGTCGCTGTCGTTATCCACGTTCTTCTCGAAGTAATAGGCCGGCACATCCTGGCCGCCGATCTTGCCGGCGGCGTATTGGCCGCGCACGGTCTTGTCCTGCACGTCGAGGCCGCTGATTGGCTTAAGGGCCTGGAGGATTTTGACTTTTTCGTTGCGCACCGCTTCGGCGTCGAAATGCACCGGCGCTTCCATCGCCACCAGGCAGAGCAACTGCAGCAGGTGGTTTTGCAGCATGTCGCGCATGGCGCCGGTGTGGTCGTAGTAGGCGCCGCGATTTTCCACGCCGAGGGTTTCGCTCACGGTGATCTGCACATGGTCGATGTGTCCGGTGCGCCACACCGGCTCGAACAGGGCGTTGGCAAAGCGCAGGGCCATGAGGTTCTGCACCGTCTCCTTGCCCAGGTAGTGGTCGATGCGAAACACCTGGGGCTCGCTGAACACGCTGCCGATCGCGGCGTTGATCTCTTTGGCCGACTCCAGCGAGTGGCCGATGGGTTTCTCCACCACGATCCGCGTGTGGCTGTCGGTCAGTCCGGCAATCGCCAGGTTGGCGCTGATGCTGGCAAACAAATCCGGGGCGGTGGCCATGTAGCAGATGCGCCCGCGCTGGCAGGCGTCGCCGAGCTTCTTGTGCAGGCGGCCGAATTCGGCGCTCTGGCTCAGGTCCATGGCGAAGTAGTCGAGGCGCTCGGCAAAGCCCTGCCAGGTGGCCAGGTCGAAGTCGGCGCGGGCGACTTGCACGCGACAGTGCTTTTCCGCCATGGCCCAGTAGCTGGCGCGATTGAGGTTGTTGCGCGCCAGCGCGAGGATGCGCATATCGGCCGGCAGGCGGCCGTCGCGGTGCAGGTGATAGAGCGCCGGCAGCAGTTTGTGCAGGGCCAGATCACCGGTGCCACCAAAAACCAGCATGTCGCAGGGGATGTTCACGGGATGCTTTGCCTGTGCGGAAAACAGGGGCATGTAGTATAACTACAAGAACGCTACAGCCCAGTATTTGCCGATCATAACCGAGTCCAGCCCTGTGAACCTTTTGCAGCACATCGCCCAATCCCGTCATCTGTTACGCAAGTCGGAACTCAAGGTGGCCGATCACGTGCTGCTCGACCCGGCCGCGGTGATGCACAGCTCCATGGCGGACCTCGCCCATGACGTCGGCATCAGTGAGCCGACCATCGTGCGCTTCTGCCGGGCCATCGGCTGCAGTGGCTTTCAAGACCTCAAGCTGAAGCTGGCGCAGAGCCTGGCGGCGGGGGCCAGCTTCGGCCAGTTCTCGATCAGCGAGAGCGATTCGGTGGCTGACTTCAGCCTGAAGATTTTCGACACCACCCTGCACACCCTGATGGAGGTGCGCGAGCGCCTCGATCCGCTCGCCCTGCAGGCCGCGATCAACGCCATGGCCCATGCCCAGCGCGTCGAGTTCTACGGTTTTGGCGCCTCCGGGGCAGTGGCCGCCGATGCCCAGCACAAGTTCTTCCGCCTGCTGCTGACCGCGGCGGCGTACTCCGACCCGCATATGCAGGCGATGTCGGCGGTGACCTTGAAGCCCACCGACGTGGCGATTTGCATCTCCCAGTCCGGGCGCTCCAAGGACCTGCTGATCACCGCCAACCTGGTGCGTGAAAGCGGCGCCACCCTGATTACCCTGTGCCCGAGTCAGACGCCACTGGCCGAGCTGGCCAGCGTCAACCTGGCCATCGACG
>DAITLT010000504.1:0-1956 GCA_036835505.1 Pseudomonas sp. | reverse complement strand
GATCGGGTGCAGGCTGCTGTCCAGTTCGTCGAGGCTAAGTACCTGGTTCTGGCACAGGCAATATTGCAGCAGCTGCTCGCCGTTGTAGTCGCTCGGCAGGCTGGCCTCAGCACGGGGTTGCAGCAGACCGTCCTGCCATTCGGCATTGAGGGTCAGGCGGGTGTGGGTCTCGTCGAGCAGATACAGCTGGCTCAGCGCGCAACCAGACAGTTGCGCGGCGGCCTCGACCAGGCCACCGAGCAGGGCGTCGCCATTGGCCGAGCGTGCCAGACCGGCGAAGCGCTGCAGCAGCGCCTCGGCATAACGCAGCGGCTGCGGCACCTGGCTGAACATCGGTAGCAAGTTAAGCGAACTCACAGACCACCGTCCCTTCACCGTCGAGGGTGGCGTGCACGCGTTGTAGGCTTGCGCCGTTAGCCATGGCGGCCAGCAGGCGGTCGACCACCAGCGGTTGCAGGTGCTGGTCGATCAGGTGGTCGATCAGCCGCGCGCCGCTGTCGCTTTGGCTGCAGCGTTCGGCGAGGTTGTCGACCAGTGCGGCGCAGTGGCTGAACTGCAACTGGCGGCGGGCCAGGCGCTCGCCGAAACGCGCGAGCTTGAGGCCGACCAGCTCGTTGAGCACTTCGCCATCGATCGGGTAGTAAGGCACCACACGCATACGGCCCAGCAGCGCCGGCTTGAAGTGCTGCGACAGGGTCGGGCGAATCGCCTGTTCCAGATCGTCCGCTGCCGGACGCTGGCCGCCCTGGCAGAGGCTGGCGATACGCTCGCTGGCGAGGTTGCTGGTCATCAGGATCAGGCAATTGCGGAAGTTGATCTCGCGTCCTTCGCCGTCGTTGGCCACGCCCTTGTCGAAGATCTGATAGAAGACGTTCATCACGTCCGGGTCGGCTTTTTCCACCTCATCCAGCAGGATCACCGAGTAGGGCTTCTGTCGCACCGCTTCGGTGAGCATGCCGCCTTCGCCGTAACCGACATAGCCGGGCGGCGCGCCGATCAGCCGCGAGACCGTGTGCTTTTCCTGGAACTCGGACATGTTGATGGTGGTGAGGAAACGCTCGCCGCCGTACAGCAGGTCGGCCAGGGCCAGGGCGGTTTCGGTCTTGCCGACGCCGCTGGGGCCGACCAGCAGGAACACCCCGACCGGCGCGTCGGCGCGGTTGAGGCCGGCGGCGCTGGCGCGCATCGAGCGGTCCAGGGCTTCGATGGCCTGCTCCTGGCCACGCAGGCGCTGGCGCAGGTCGCTGGCGAAGCTCAGCACCTTGCTGTTGTGTTCGCGGGCCAGCTGGCTCAACGGTACGCCGGTCCAGTGGCTGATCACTTCGGCGACCAGGCGCGGGCAGACTTCGAAACTGACCAGGCGCTCGTTGGCCTGGGCTGCGGCCAGTTCGATCTGCACCTCGCGCAGTTCGGCTTCCAGCTGGTGCAGCTCGGCCGCTTGCTCCAGGTTCTCTGAGGTGTTCGCTGCCCGTGCGCTGGCGCATTGCTTGCGCAATTCGAGCAGGCGGGTGGCCAGGTCGCGCTGAATGGCCCAGCGGGTTTCGATCTGCTCCAGTTCGGCGCGCGCTTCGCTCAAGCGCTGTTCGAGTTGTTCGAGGGCGTCGCTATCGATATTCAGGCCGGCGTCCAGGTCGCGGCCCATGGCCTCGCCCTGGCGCTCGCCTTCGGCGATTTCGCCGCGCAAACGCTCCAGCGCTTCCGGTGCTGCGGCCAGGCTGATGCGCACCCGGGCACAAGCGGTGTCCAGCACATCCACTGCCTTGTCGGGCAGTTGGCGGCCGGCCAGATAACGCGCGGACAGCTCGGCGGCGGCGACCACCGCATCGTCGCGCAGGTAGATGCCATGGCTCTTCTCGTACACCGGGGCCAGGCCGCGGAGGATGGTCACCGCTTCGTCGACCGTGGGCTCGAGTAGCTGCACCGGCTGGAAGCGCCGGGCCAGGGCCGGGTCTTTCT
>DAITLT010000503.1:0-1971 GCA_036835505.1 Pseudomonas sp. | reverse complement strand
AGGATAAAGGCGATCACCTGGTTCTTCGCCAGCGCCGACATGCACGAGCCAATCGCCAGGAAGCAACCGGCCAGCAGCCAGCTACCCAGGTAGCCGGTGAGGATGGCGCCGTTGTCCGGCTGGCCGAGGTAGTTGACCGTCAACACCATCGGGAAGGTCAACAGCAGCGCCAGGCCGGCAAACAGCCAGGCGGCGAGGAACTTGCCGGTAACCGCCTGAAAGCGGGTGATCGGCAAGGTCATCAGCAGCTCGATGGTCCCGGATTTGCGCTCCTCCGCCCACAGGCGCATGGCCAGGGCCGGAATCAGGAACAGGTACAGCCACGGGTGGAAATTGAAGAACGGCGCCAGATCGGCCTGACCGCTCTCGTAGAAACCGCCCAGGTAGAAGGTGAACACCCCGGACAGAACCAGGAAGATCAGGATAAATACGTAAGCCAGCGGCGTGGCGAAGTAGCTG
This sequence comes from Pseudomonas sp., assembly GCA_036835505.1. Classification (GTDB taxonomy): domain Bacteria; phylum Pseudomonadota; class Gammaproteobacteria; order Pseudomonadales; family Pseudomonadaceae; genus Aquipseudomonas. The sequence goes on along the minus strand of DAITLT010000503.1, from coordinate 1,512 downwards.
CCCAGCTCGCGTTTGCAGACCACTGTTAATTGTGACCCACAGGGATGTGGGAAATTCGACAAAGCTGTCGGGAACAGATGTCGTCTCATGCCACTTCCCCCCGGGTCAGGCTGCGGAACACTTCATCCAGGCGGCCACGCTCCACATCCAGCTCCTTGACCTGCCAGCCACGGGCATGGATCAGTTGATTGACCTGGGCAAAGATCACCTGCCCCGGCTGCGCCAGCACCGTCAGGCTGTGCTCGTGGGCATTTGCTTCCACCCCGGCAACACCCGGCAGAGCCGCCAGGGCGGTCTGGTCGAGGGCGCCATCGCTGACCAATGTAACGGCCTGGTGGTAACGCGAACGGCTCTGCAGTTGCAGCGGGGTTTCATCCGCCACCCGCTGGCCGTGGGCGATCACCAGGGCGCGAGTACACAGCGCCGTCACTTCTTCGAGGATATGGGTGGAGATGATCACGATCTTGTCCGCCGCCAGGCTCTGGATCAGGCCGCGCACCTGGTGCTTCTGGTTCGGGTCGAGGCCGTCGGTGGGCTCATCGAGAATCAGCACTCGCGGATCATGGAGGATCGCCTGGGCCAGGCCGACACGGCGTTTGAAGCCTTTCGACAGAGTGTCGATCGGCTGCTCCAGCACCTTGTCCAGCTCCAGCTGGGCCACGGCCTTGGCCACCCGCTGGTGCTTCTCGGCGCCGCGATAGCCGCGCACTTCGGCAATAAAGCCGAGGAAGCCGCACACCCTCATGTCGCCATAGCAAGGCGCACCTTCGGGCAGGTAGCCGATCTGGCGCTGGGCCTGCAGGGTTTGCCGCTGAATATCGCAACCGAAAATGCTCACCCGCCCGCTGCTGGGGGCAAGAAAACCACTGAGCATCTTCATGGTGGTGGATTTGCCGGCGCCATTGGGGCCGAGAAAACCCAGCACCTCGCCCGCCTGCACCTGAAACGACAGGTTGTCGACAGCCGTATGCCGGGCAAAACGTTTAGTCAGGTTGTGTATTTCAATCATGCTCTCTATCCACGCGATCAACGCCCCTGCCACACCGCGCCAGCCCTGGCGCGGCCGGCGAGACAGGCCGGGAAAATGCCGGCGGACTATAAGGAGTGCGCCGGCACCCAAGCAAGACTGACGGATTGGCAATAAGTTGCACCCTGTTACAACGCCCCAGACCGCCCGGCGCCGCAATACGCCCGCTGCCGGCGGGTACTTTTGCCGGCAAGCGGCTGATAGACTGCCAGCCCCGAGCAAATGCTCGTTTCTTCCGTTCAGCAGCAGAATTCGTATGACCCGTTCGCCACTTCGCCGTCTTGTCTTTGGTGCCCTGCATCGCCTGCTGTACCTGTGGGTGCGCTCGGAGACCATCAATCAGTCCGCCTTCACCCTCAAGCTCGATCGCAGCCGGCCGGTGTTCTATGTGCTGCAACTGCCCTCGGTCAGCGATTTGGCGGTGGTCGATAGCGAGTGCCGCAAGGCTGGCCTGCCGCGGCCGATCCTGCCGGTCAGCGTCGGCC
>DAITLT010000502.1:0-1973 GCA_036835505.1 Pseudomonas sp. | reverse complement strand
TCCAACCAGAACACCAACATCCACCAGCGCCCGATCGTCAAGATCGGCGACAAGCTGGCCAAGGGTGACGTGATCGCCGACGGCGCATCGACCGACCTGGGCGAGATCGCCATCGGCCAGAACATGCTGATCGCCTTCATGCCCTGGAACGGCTACAACTTCGAGGACTCGATCCTGATTTCCGAGCGCGTGGTGGCCGAAGACCGCTACACCTCGATTCACATCGAAGAACTCGTGGTGATGGCGCGCGACACCAAGCTGGGCTCTGAAGAGATCACCCGCGACATCCCGAACCTGTCCGAGCAGCAACTCAACCGTCTTGACGAGTCCGGCATCATTTATGTCGGCGCCGAAGTCCAGCCGGGCGACACGCTGGTCGGCAAGGTCACGCCCAAGGGCGAGACCACGCTGACGCCGGAAGAAAAACTGCTGCGCGCCATCTTCGGCGAAAAAGCCAGCGATGTGAAAGACACCTCGCTGCGCGTGAGCCAGGGCTCGCAGGGCACCGTGATCGACGTGCAGGTCTTCACCCGTGAAGGCATCGTGCGCGACAAGCGTGCCCAGCAGATCATCGACGACGAGCTCAAGCGCTTCCGTCTGGACCTGAACGATCAGCTGCGGATTGTGGAAGCCGATGCGTTCGACCGTATCGAAAAGCTGCTGACCGGCAAGGTTGCCAACGGCGGCCCGAAAAAGCTGGCCAAAGGCACGAAGATCGACAAGGCTTACCTGACCGACGTCGAGAAATACCACTGGTTCGACATCCGTCCGGCGGATGACGAAGTCGCGGCCCAGCTCGAGAGCATCAAGAACTCGATGGAGCAGACGCGTCACAGCTTTGACCTGGCGTTTGAAGAAAAGCGCAAGAAGCTCACGCAGGGCGACGAGCTGCCGGCCGGCGTGCTGAAGATGGTCAAGGTCTACCTGGCTGTCAAGCGCCGCCTGCAACCCGGCGACAAGATGGCCGGCCGCCACGGCAACAAGGGTGTGGTGTCCAAGATCGTTCCGGTCGAAGACATGCCTTACATGGCCGACGGTACGCCGTGCGACATCGTGCTCAACCCGCTGGGCGTGCCTTCGCGGATGAACGTCGGCCAGGTGCTCGAAGTGCACCTGGGCTGGGCCGCCAAGGGCCTGGGCCAGCGCATCGGCGACATGCTGCAGGCCGAGGCCAAGGTGGCCGACCTGCGCAAGTTCATGGACACGCTGTACAACAAGTCGGGCCGTGCGGAAGACCTGTCCAAGTTGTCGGATGACGAGATCCTGCAGATGGCCGGCAACCTGACGGGCGGCGTGCCTTTTGCCACACCGGTGTTCGATGGTGCCTCGGAAGCCGAGATCATGGGCATGCTGCAACTGGCCTACCCGGACGACGTCGCCAAGGGCAAGGGGCTGACGGCCACGCGCACCCAGGCGCAACTGTATGACGGCCGCAACGGTGACGCTTTCGAGCGCACGACGACCGTCGGCTACATGCACTTCCTGAAACTTCACCACCTGGTGGACGACAAGATGCACGCACGTTCGACCGGCCCGTACTCGCTGGTCACGCAGCAGCCGCTGGGCGGCAAGGCGCAGTTCGGTGGCCAGCGTTTCGGCGAGATGGAGGTCTGGGCGCTGGAAGCGTACGGCGCCGCCTACACGCTGCAGGAAATGCTGACCGTCAAGTCCGACGACGTGCAGGGCCGTACCAAGGTGTACGAGAGCATCGTCAAGGGCGAGCACGCGATCACCGCCGGCATGCCGGAGTCGTTCAACGTGCTGGTCAAGGAAATTCGTTCGCTCGGTATCGATATCGAGCTGGAACGCAGCTAATTCAGCAGGAAAGAAAAGGATTTAAACCATGAAATCATTACTCGACCTGTTCAAGCAATTCACGCCCGATGAGCATTTCGATGCCATCAAGATCGGCATGGCTTCGCCCGAGAAGATCCGTTCGTGGTCTTTCGGCGAAGTGAAAAAGCCTGAAACCA
>DAITLT010000501.1:0-1980 GCA_036835505.1 Pseudomonas sp. | reverse complement strand
GGTGGAACGGAATACCGTCCAGAGGAATGCCGTTGGCATCCTTCTTCTTCTTGATGTCCACGCCTTGCGGGTTGTTCGAGCCGACTTCGTGCAACGCCAGAATGTGCAGCACCACCAGGCCCAGCAGGACGATCGGCAAAGCGATCACATGCAGCGCGAAGAAGCGGTTCAGGGTGATCCCGGAAATCAGGTAGTCACCACGAATCCACTGGGTCAGGTCATCGCCGATCACCGGGATGGCACCGAACAGCGAGATGATCACCTGAGCACCCCAGTAGGACATCTGCCCCCATGGCAGCAGGTAGCCCATGAACGCCTCTGCCATCAGGCACAGGTAGATCAGCATGCCGAACAGCCAGATCAACTCCCGCGGCTTCTGGTACGAGCCGTAGAGCAGGCCACGGAACATATGCAGGTACACCACCAGGAAGAACGCCGAAGCGCCAGTGGAGTGCATGTAGCGGATAATCCAGCCGTAATCCACATCACGCATGATGTACTCGACCGAGGCAAACGCCTCCTCGGCCGACGGCGTGTAGCTCATGGTCAGCCAGACACCCGTCAGAATCTGGTTAACCAGCACCAGCAGCGCGAGCGAACCAAAAAAGTAGAAGAAGTTGAAGTTCTTCGGCGCGTAATACTTGGACAGATGCTCTTCCCACATTTTCGTGGCAGGAAAGCGCGCATCCACCCATTCCATGAATTTGCTCATCAGGCTTTCTCCTGGTCCACGCCAATGACGATCACATCAGCCGACTCATACGAGTGCGGCGGCACCGGCAGGTTCAAGGGGGCAGGCTGCGACTTGTAGACACGACCTGCGAGGTCATAGCGGGAGCCATGGCACGGGCAGAAGTAACCACCCAGCCACTGCGCACCCAGGTCGGCGGGCGCCACTTCCGGACGGAAGGATGGCGCACAGCCCAGGTGCGTACACAGGCCAACCAGAACCAGGATCTCAGGCTTGATCGAGCGCGCAGCCGGATCAACATACGTCGGCTGCACCGACACCTGGGAACCTGGGTCCGCCAGCTCTGCCTCAAGCTTCGCCAGGCCCTGCAGCATTTCCTCTGTCCGATTGAGGATAAACACCGGCTGACCGCGCCATTCAGCAACAATCTGCTGGCCTGGCTGGATCTTGCTGATATTCACCTTCACCGGAGCGCCTGCGGCCTTAGCCTTGGCACTCGGAAACCATGACCCCACGAACGGGACCGCAGCCCCCACCGCTCCTGCAGCGCCAACCACCGAAGTGGCCGCCACCAGGAAGCGACGCCGGCCTGCATTCACGCCGTCATTACTCATTAAGTCGTCTCCCATCAGCTTTGTGGCCTGTTATATCAGGCGTCTAGTAAGTAAATTTAGAGTCACGCAAAAGTTGCCAGATGGTAAAGAAAAGCCCAATACATGACAAGGCAATAGCGCCGCACAAACGCCCAGACGCCTTGCGCGCCGCGGCATACACTTGTGCGGCACGTTGCCGCAGCAGAAACTAACACGCACAAAAAACGCCCAGTTTCGCGAGGAAACTGAGCGTTTTTTGTAGCGTAGTCGCGAATTAACGCTTCGAGTACTGCGGACGCTTACGCGCTTTACGCAGACCGACTTTCTTACGCTCAACTTCACGGGCATCGCGAGTCACGAAGCCAGCCTTGCGCAGTGCAGAGCGCAGGGTTTCGTCGTAGTCCATCAGCGCGCGGGTGATACCGTGGCGAATTGCGCCAGCCTGACCACTCACACCGCCACCGAGTACGGTGACGTAGATGTCGAACTTCTCGACGGTCTCGGTCAGCTCAAGCGGCTGACGAACGACCATGCGAGCGGTTTCGCGACCGAAGAAGGTATCCAGGGTGCGGTTGTTGATGGAGATCTTGCCAGTGCCCGGACGCAGGAAAACGCGTGCGGTTGCAGTCTTGCGACGGCCGGTGCCGTAATTTTGAGTCGCCGACATAATGAACTATTCCGTTAAATCTTCAGTTC
>DAITLT010000500.1:0-1981 GCA_036835505.1 Pseudomonas sp. | reverse complement strand
CTGGCAGCAACAGCATCTGCCGGCCTATGTCCGTCAGCATGCCCAGCAGGCCGCCTTTATCGGGACGCAAAGCGCGTTGCCCTATGCCCGCGCGGCGAGCCTGGAAGGCCGCTGAGTTTCTCTATGCGCCGGTTCTCTCTTGTTGTGGCGTTGCTGGCCGGGCTGGCCTTGCCGGTGCAGGCGGATCAGCCGGCCGATGGCGATGTGGCGGGCTGGCTGGCGCGGATGGCGGCGGCAGAGCGTGGGCAGAGCTATCAGGGCACCTTCGTGTATGAGCGCAATGGCAGTTTTTCCAGCCATGGCATCTGGCATCGGGTCGAAGCCGGCGGTCAGGTGCGCGAACGTTTGTTGCAGCTCGATGGCCCGGCCCAGGAGGTCTTGCGCATCGATGGTCGGCCGCAATGTGTGAGCGGCGCGCCGGCCGAACAATTGGTCGCTGCCGCGCCGCTGGCCATGCGTCCGTTGGCCGCCGCACAGTTGGCCGGGCATTACCAGTTGCGCCATGTCGGCGAGTCGCGGGTGGCCGGTCGGCGCGCCGTGGTTTTGCTGATGTTGCCCCGTGATCGGCATCGTTATGGCTTTGAGTTGCACCTGGACCGCCTGACCGGCTTGCCGCTCAAGTCGCTGCTGCTCAGCGAACAGGGCCAGTTACTGGAGCGCTTGCAATTCACCCAGCTGGATACCCTGACGCCGCTCGGCGAGCAGGCGCTAAGCCCGAGCGTGGCCTGTCTGCCGATCGTGGCAACGGCGGCGGCGCCGGTTGCGACCCGGCGCTGGCATGCCGGCTGGCTGCCGGCGGGCTTCAGCCTGCTGGCGACCCATGAGCGGCGTGACCCGGATTCCGGGGTGGTGCTGAGCTGGCTGCTGTTTGCCGATGGCTTGGCGCGCTTCTCGGTGTTTATCGACCCGCTGCAGGGCGAGGCTCCCGCCGCCGCGCGCACCCAGTTGGGGCCGACGGTGGTGCTGTCCAGGCCCATGCCGACGGCAGCAGGTGAGTTTATGGTCACGGTGGTCGGCGAGATTCCGCCGGGCACCGCCGAGCGCGTGGCCTTGGCCATGCAGCCGGCGCAGGAGTCGAGGCCATGATTGAGGAGTCGGGTCGGGTTGTGGCCCTGGAAGACGGCGCCGTGTGGGTGCAGACCCTGCGCCAAAGCACCTGCGCCAGCTGTTCGGCGAATGCCGGTTGTGGTCAGGGTTTGCTCGACAAGCTGGCCATCAGTAGCCAGCGCGGCCATGTGCGCGCGCTGACCGATCTGCACCTGGCGATCGGCGATGAAGTGGTAATTGGCGTGCGCGAGGAACTGTTGCTGGGCAGCGCCGTGCAGGTTTATCTGTTGCCGCTGTTGGCCTTGCTGGGTGGCGGTTTACTGGCGCAAAGCCTGGGTCTGAGTGAGCCGTTGACTATTGCCCTCGGCCTGGGCGGATTGGTGGTGGCCGGTTTGCTGGTGCGCCGACGCAGCCTGCGGGTGGCCGATGATCCATATCTGCAGCCGGTGGTGGTGCGCGCGTTGTTGCTCGGTTCGGCGAGTTGTTCTGCGTCGTGATGGATGTTTTTTAACCAGGGGTTCTAATCCAATGCTGAAGTTCAAAACCTATCGCGCCACGTTGCTGGCGGTATTGCTGATGAGTCAGGCGCTGGTGGCCCGTGCGCAGTTGCCGGACTTTACCGAGCTGGTCGAGGCGGCCTCGCCGGCGGTGGTGAATATCAGTACCCGGCAAAAAGTGGCGCAGCGCGAGATGGCCGGCAATGGCCAGCAAATGCCCAATCTGGAAGGTTTGCCGCCGCAGTTTCGCGAATTCTTCGAGCGCAGCATTCCACAGCAACCGCGCAGCCCCGGCGGTCGTCAGCGTGAGGCGCAGTCCCTGGGTTCGGGCTTTATCATTTCTGCCGACGGTTATGTGCTGACCAATAACCATGTGGTGGCCGATGCCGATGAAATCATCGTGCGCCTGGCCGACCGCAGTGAGCTGGAAGCCAAGT
>DAITLT010000499.1:0-1998 GCA_036835505.1 Pseudomonas sp. | reverse complement strand
CGTTACAGCGAAATCGTCATCCATAACCGCACCGTCTACCTGGCGGGGCAGTTGGCGGACGATTACGCCGGCGACATCACCGCCCAAACCCGGCAAACCCTGGCCAACATCGACCGCCTGCTGGCCGAGGCCGGCAGCGACAAGGCGCACATCCTGTCGCTGACCATCTACCTCAAGGACATGGCCGACTACGCCGCGATGAATGCGGTCTGGGATGCCTGGGTCGCCGAGGGCGCCGCACCGGGTCGTGCCTGTGTCGAAGCCAAGCTCTACGACCCGCGCGTGCTGGTCGAGATGCTGGTGGTGGCGGCGCAGCGCTGAGCCCTAACGATGGCTCGGCGTTATCCGCCGCGCCGGCTCGAGCGACTGATCCTTGTTTCCCCAGGTTGCGCGCGACAGGCGCGCGCCCCCTTTTATGCAAACCGAGAATGCCATGCGCCCCGCCCAAGCTCTGATCGATCTCGCCGCCCTGCGTCATAACTACCAACTGGCCCGCCAGTGCTCGGGCGGCAAGGCCCTGGCGGTGATCAAGGCCGATGCCTACGGGCATGGCGCGGTGGTTTGTGCCCAGGCGTTGCAGGCCGAGGCCGATGGTTTTGCCGTGGCCTGCATCGAGGAGGCGCTGGAGCTGCGCGCGGCCGGCATCACTCAGCCGATCCTGCTGCTGGAAGGCTTTTTCGAGGCCAGCGAGCTGGCACTGATCGACCAGCACCAACTCTGCTGTGTGGTGCATTCGCTGTGGCAACTGGAGGCTATCGAGCAGGCCCCTCTGCGCCGGCCGCTGCAGGTCTGGCTGAAGCTCGACTCCGGCATGCACCGGGTCGGCCTGTTTCCCGAGCAGTACCAGGCCGCTTACCGGCGCCTGCAGGCCAGCGGCAAGGTCGACAAAATCGTGCTGATGAGCCACTTCGCCCGCGCCGACGAACTGGACTGCCCGCGCACCGAGGAGCAACTGGCGGTGTTCAATGCCGCCCGTGCCGACCTGCAGGCCGAGGTCAGCCTGCGCAACTCGCCGGCGATCCTCGGTTGGCCGCAGGTGCCCAGCGACTGGGTACGCCCCGGCATCATGCTGTATGGCGCCACGCCCTTTGCCCAGCACCAGGCGCAGGCCAGCCAGCTCAAGCCGGTGATGAGCCTGCAGTCGCAGATCATCGGCGTGCGTGAGCTGCCGGCGGGTGAGCCGGTCGGTTACGCCGGCAGTTTTGTCGCCGCCCGGCCAACCCGCGTCGGCGTGGTTGCCATGGGCTATGCCGACGGCTACCCGCGGCATGCGCCGAGCGGCACGCCGGTGGCGGTGGATGGCCAGTTGACGAGCCTGATCGGCCGAGTGTCGATGGACATGCTCACCGTCGATCTCACCGATCTGCCGCAAGCCGGCCTCGGCAGCCGGGTCGAGTTATGGGGCAGCCAGGTGCTGGCCAGCGACGTGGCGGCCCAGGCGCAGACCATTCCCTACCAGCTATTTTGCAATTTGCGCCGGGTGCCACGCCTCTATTGCGGGCAGTAGGGACGCGGGCGGGAGAAACTGCCGCAACAGTGTTGTAAATACTGAACACTGTTGCCATGATACGGCCACTTTCCGCACAAACTCCCAGAGGTACTCCAGCATTGGACGTCGGTGTTCGACTGCAGTCGATTCGCAAAAACAAGGGGCTTTCCCAGCGTGAACTGGCCAAACGGGCAGGGGTCACCAACAGCACCATTTCGATGATCGAGAAGAACAGCGTAAGCCCTTCGATCAGCTCATTGAAAAAGGTTCTGGCCGGTATTCCCATGTCGTTGGTGGAGTTCTTCTCCATTGAATTCGAACAAGACAGCAGCCCGCAGATTGTCTACAAGGCCGATGAACTGATCGACCTCTCCAGCGGCTCGGTGAGCATGAAACTGGTCGGCACGCCCCATCAGGTGCGCGCCTTGTCGTTCCTCGACGAGACCTACCCGCCGGGCGCCGATACCGGCGACGAGATGCTCAATCACGAAGGCGAAGAGGCCGGCGTG
>DAITLT010000498.1:0-2009 GCA_036835505.1 Pseudomonas sp. | reverse complement strand
CATCACCCTCACCGAGAGCCCCGAGGACGCGGTTAAAGGTGTCGACTTTATCCACACCGACGTCTGGGTCTCCATGGGTGAGCCGGCTGCCGCCTGGGACGAGCGCATTGCCCAACTGCTGCCCTATCAAGTCAACGCGCAAATGATGAAGGCCGCCGGCAATCCACGGGTGAAATTCATGCACTGCCTGCCGGCCTTTCACAACAGCGACACCAAGGTCGGCAAAGACATCGCCGCGCGTTATCCGCACCTGGCCAACGGTGTCGAAGTGACTGAAGAGGTGTTTGAGTCGCCGGCCAACATCGCCTTCGAGCAAGCGGAAAACCGCATGCACACCATCAAGGCGATTCTGGTGTCGACCCTCGCCGACCTCTGATCACCCGGCAATCTTCGGTTGGGTCGTAGGGTGGGTCGTAGATCCTATGCAAAAGGCCATCCGCACGTCGATTCTTAAAGGCGACAGAAGTGATTGCCTTTTCTCAGAGGAGGAATCGACATGCGGACGGCCTACGACAAACAGCATAGAGCGGACGAGCGGGTTTTGGCAGTGGCCTTGGAGTTGTCCAAGGCTAGTTGGAAAGTGGCCCTGAGCGATGCCCGGCATAACCCTCGGATCAAGAGTGCCGATGCGCAACAGCCCCTGGCGCGCCTGGAGCAGGTGTTGGCCTTGATCAAGGATGCCCGGGCACTGTGGGCGCTATCGGAGGACGTGCGGGTAGTGGTGCTCTACGAGTCCGGCCAGGACGGTTTCTGGATTCAGCGGGCATTGACGGCGCGCGGTATCGAGACACTGGTCATCGATCCGGCGAGCTTGCCGGTGGAGCGCAAGGCGCGGCGGGCGAAGACCGACCGACTGGATGCGTGCCGCCTGGTGGAGGCTCTGCTGGGCTGGTTACGGGGCGAGCGGCAACGTTTCCGGGTGGTTCGCCAACCCAGTGTCGCCCAGGAAGACAGCCGGCACTGGGGGCGCGAGCGGGAACAGCTGCAGCGTGAGATGCAACAGCACCGTGACCGCATGGTGAAGCTCCTGGTCACACAAGGCTGCTGGGAAAAGTTGGACCGAGGATTTGCCCAGCGCCTGGCGAACGGTGAGTTGCGCGACTGGGAGGACAAGCCATTGGGAGCCACTCTGCTGGTGCGGCTGCAACGCGAACTAACGCGCTGGCAGCAAGCCCGCGACCAGTTCAGGCAACTGGAACAGGAGCGAGCAGAACGCTTCAGTGCCTCGCAGCAGGCGCAGCTGACGCAGCTGGTTCAACTGCGCGGCGTGGGCCCGGTGAGCGCACAGCGCCTGGTGCTGGAACTGTTCTGGCGGCACTTCGCCAATGCGCGCCAATTGGGCGCCTGTGTGGGGCTGGTTCCGCAGCCCTACGACAGTGGGACGATGCGCAAGGATCAGGGCATAAGCAAACAGGGCAACCGACGGGTGCGCGCCTTGCTGGTCGAGCTGGCCTGGATGTGGTTGCGTTACCAGCCGAACAGCGCGCTGAGTCGCTGGTTTGCCAGCAAGGTGCAGGGCGACAGCAAGCGCAGCCGACGGGTGGCCATCGTTGCGCTGGCCAGGCGCTTGCTGATTGCCCTGTGGCGTTATCTGGAACGGGGTGTTCCGCCGGAAGGCGCGCAGCTGAAAGCAGTGGCTTAGAACGCGGTTCGGGATCAACGAGACAACAACGCTGAACGAATCAATGCAGTTAACACGCCCGTAACCCACCCGGGTAGTCCAAGGCGACCGATTCAGTAGATGGGGCGTGTTTTTAAACGGCACTCCTGAGCGCAGCGCGCATGCAGGATAGGGTTGGCCAGAGGCGCCAACGGATAGAAGGTGGTGAGACGTCAGGTCTCACGCAAAGAGTGCCTAGCTTCATTGGCTCAACGTTCAGCGGTCGGAGGAACATGAATCGAATTGCGGAAGATGCTTGACTACAAATTATTCATAGAAGGGTGGGTTAGCGGCGCGGGCGGTGGTTGTTTGCATCACCGCGCGAGCCGGGCGCCGCGTAACCCACCAT
>DAITLT010000497.1:0-2021 GCA_036835505.1 Pseudomonas sp. | reverse complement strand
CCCGCTGGCCGTGCTGTCCAACAAGAACAAGCCGCTGTACAACTACTTCAAGCAGTTGTTCGCGCAGGTGACCAACCCGCCGATCGACCCGATCCGCGAAGCCATCGTGATGTCGCTGGTGTCCTTCATCGGCCCCAAGCCCAACCTGCTGGACATCAACCAGGTCAACCCGCCCATGCGCCTGGAAGTGGCACAGCCGGTGCTGGACTTTGCCGACATGGCCAAGTTGCGTGACATCGAGAAACACACGCAAGGCAAGTTTCGCAGCTATACGCTGGACATCACCTACCCGCTGGCCTGGGGCCATGAAGGTGTGGAGGCCAAGCTGGCTTCCCTGTGCGCGGAAGCCGTGGATGCAATCAAGGGCGGCAAGAACATCCTCATCATCAGCGACCGCGGGGTGAGCGCCACCCAGGTGGCGATTCCCGCCCTGCTGGCGCTCTCCGCCATCCACCAGCACCTGGTGCGCGAAGGTTTGCGCACCACCGCCGGCCTGGTGGTGGAAACCGGCACCGCCCGCGAAGTGCACCATTTCGGCGTGCTGGCCGGCTACGGCGCGGAAGCCGTGCACCCCTACCTGGCTATGGAAACATTGGCCAGCATCCATAAGGACCTGGCGGGTGACCTGAGCGCGGACAAGGCGATCTACAACTACGTCAAGGCCATCGGTAAGGGTCTGTCCAAGATCATGTCCAAGATGGGCGTGTCCACCTACATGAGTTACTGCGGCGCGCAGTTGTTCGAGGCCATTGGCCTGAATACCGTCACCATCGCCAAGTATTTCACCGGCACCCCCAGCCGTGTCGAGGGCATCGGCGTCTTTGAGATTGCCGAAGAAGCCATCCGCATGCACAAGGCGGCTTTCAGCGACGATCCGGTGCTGGCCAACATGCTGGATACCGGTGGTGAATACGCCTGGCGTGCCCGTGGTGAAGAACACATGTGGAGCCCGGACGCCATTGCCAAGTTGCAGCACAGCACGCGCTCCAACAACTGGAATACCTACAAAGAGTACGCCCAGCTGATCAACGACCAAAGCAAGCGCCACATGACGCTGCGCGGCCTGTTCGAGTTCAAGATCGACCCCGCCAAAGCCATTCCTGTGGAAGAAGTCGAGTCGGCCAAGGAAATCGTCAAACGCTTTGCCACTGGCGCCATGTCGCTGGGTTCTATTTCCACCGAGGCCCATGCCACGCTGGCCGTGGCCATGAACCGCATTGGCGGCAAGAGCAACACGGGCGAGGGCGGTGAAGATCCGGCCCGCTACCGTAACGAACTCAAAGGTATCCCGATCAAGCAGGGCGACACGCTCAAGAGCGTGATCGGTGCCGATGTGGTCGAGGTGGACATGCCCCTGCAGGCTGGTGACAGCTTGCGCTCGCGCATCAAACAGGTCGCCTCCGGCCGCTTTGGCGTGACCGCCGAGTACCTGACCAGCTCGGACCAGATCCAGATCAAGATGGCGCAGGGCGCCAAGCCCGGCGAAGGCGGGCAGTTGCCCGGCCACAAGGTGACCGAATATATCGCCAAGCTGCGTTTTTCGGTGCCGGGCGTGGGGCTGATTTCGCCGCCGCCGCATCACGACATTTATTCGATCGAGGATCTGGCACAGCTCATCCATGACCTGAAAAATTCCAACCCGTCCGCATCGATTTCGGTCAAGCTGGTTTCCGAAGTGGGGGTGGGCACGGTCGCGGCCGGCGTCGCCAAGACCAAGGCGGATCATATCGTCATATCCGGTTTTGACGGGGGTACCGGCGCATCGCCGATTTCCTCGATCAAGCATGCCGGTACGCCGTGGGAACTGGGCCTGGCCGAAGCGCAGCAGACCCTGGTGCTGAACCAGCTGCGCGGCCGCGTCGCGTTGCAGGTGGACGGCCAGCTCAAGACCGGGCGCGACGTGCTGATCGGCGCGTTGCTGGGCGCGGACGAATTCGGTTTCGCCACCGCCCCGCTGGTGGTGGAAGGCTGCATCATGATGCGCAAGTGCCACCTCAACACCTGCCCGGTGGGCGTGGCCA
>DAITLT010000496.1:0-2034 GCA_036835505.1 Pseudomonas sp. | reverse complement strand
GCCAATTTTCCTTCATGGGATTGGTTCACGCGACAACTAGCCTGACATGGCGGGATTTGCAGGCACAAAAAAACCGGACAAGGTCCGGTTTGGTTTGCGCGCAGGCTGCCTGCTGGTCAGGCCGGGCTAAACAGTTGCGCCACCTGGCTGGCTTGCGCGCTTTGCAGATCGCTGAGGGTTTCGCGCACCACCTGCTTGGCCAGGCACGCACATTTGCCGCACTGGCTGCCGACGCCGAGGCTCTCGCGCACGTCGCGATAGCTGCAGCAACCGTCATAAATCGCATCGCGGATTTGACCGTCGGTGACACCTTGGCAGAGGCAGACATACATGGGCTGGGCTTCGCTGCGGGTTGTGGTTAACTGGATTGGATCGTAATAGTAATGATAATGATTGTCAAATGATCGCAATTCAATTTGTTGCGAATCACTTAAATAGTCTTTTATTACAGATACTTAGCTGATTACTGCGGTGCTCAAAAAGCGCTGGGCGAGGGCAAAAATCGCGGTGTATGATGGGTCGTCTTGTGGCGCGGGTGTTCGCCGGTGGCGTGCCTGGCAGGGCCATATCCGTCAAACTTTCAAGGAGTCATGAAATGAGCGTACTCGTCGGTAAACAAGCCCCGGATTTCACCGTTGCGGCCGTGCTGGGCAATGGTGAAATCGTTGAAGACTTCAACCTGGCGTCGGCGATCAAGGGCAAATACGGCCTGGTGTTCTTCTACCCGCTGGACTTCACCTTTGTCTGCCCGTCCGAGCTGATCGCCCTGGATCACCGCATTCCGGACTTCCAGGCGCGTAACGTGGAGGTCATCGGCGTGTCGATCGACTCGCACTTCACCCACAACGCCTGGCGCAACACGCCGATCAATGCCGGCGGCATCGGCCCGGTCAAATACACCCTGGCGGCCGACATCAGCCACGCAATCTGCAAGGCTTACGACGTTGAAGCTGCGGGCGGCGTGGCCTATCGCGGCGCGTTCCTGATCGACCTGAATGGTGTGGTGCGGGCGCAGATCGTCAACGACCTGCCGCTGGGCCGCAGCATGGACGAGCTGCTGCGTCTGGTGGATGCCCTGCAGTTCACCGAAGAGCATGGCGAAGTCTGTCCGGCCAACTGGAAGAAGGGCGACAAAGGCATGACCGCTTCGCCGGAAGGTGTTGCCGCTTACCTGAGCGAGAACGCCGGCAGCCTGTAAGGCTGATGTGCGCAAGGCCTGGCACAGCGCCATGGCCTGAGCGCGGCAGAACAAACGCCAACGCCCCAGTGATGGGGCGTTGGCGTTTTTGCGTGTGGGCCGGTGTCTTGTGCGATTGGTTGCTACAGAAACGACAATCCCCGCACGTGGCGGGGATTGTCTGGGCGGTCCATGCAGACCGCGGGCACTGCTAAGGGCTTACTTGATCTCGACGGCCAGGCTGTCGTGGATCTTCTTCTGCCAGATCGCCGGGCCGGTGATGTGTACCGACTCGCCCTTGGTGTCGACGGCCACGGTGACCGGCATGTCCTTCACTTCGAACTCGTAGATGGCTTCCATCCCCAGTTCGGCGAAGGCCAGCACCTTGGACTTCTTGATCGCCTGGGCGACCAGGTAGGCGGCGCCGCCGACGGCCATCAGGTACACGGCCTTGTTGTCCTTGATCGCCTCGATGGCAATCGGACCGCGTTCGGACTTGCCGATCATGCCGAGCAGGCCGGTGCTTTCGAGGATCTGCCGGGTGAACTTGTCCATCCGCGTGGCGGTGGTCGGGCCAGCCGGGCCGACTACTTCGTCACCAACCGGGTCGACCGGGCCGACGTAATAGATGAAGCGGCCTTTCAGATCCACCGGCAGCTGTTCGCCCTTGTTGAGCATGTCGACCATGCGCTTGTGTGCGGCATCGCGGCCGGTGAGCATTTTGCCGTTGAGCAGTACGGTTTCGCCCGGCTGCCAGCTCTGCACTTCTTCCGGGGTGATGGTATCGAGGTTGACGCGGCGGGCGCTCGGGCCGGCTTCCCAGACGATTTCCGGGTAGGCGGACAGGTCCGGCGCTT
>DAITLT010000495.1:0-2042 GCA_036835505.1 Pseudomonas sp. | reverse complement strand
GCTGGCGGAACTGGCGCGGGCTGATGTTGACGCACAGGCTGAAGTTGCTGGCGTCGATCAAGCCGGCCTTGAGCAGTTCGGCGCACACATGACAGGCCTCGGTAAGCACCCAGTCACCGACCTCGACGATCAGCCCGCTTTCTTCCAATACATCGATAAACAGCGCCGGCGACTGCGGCCCCTGCTGCGGATGTAGCCAGCGCAGCAAGGTTTCGGCGCCGATAACCAGGCCGCTGCGGGCATCCACCTGGGGCTGGAAATACAGCTCGAATTCGCCGCGGGCCAAGGCCAGGCGCAGATCGTTTTCCAGGCGCAGGCGGGCGCTGGCGGCTTCCTGCATGTTGCGGCGGAACATCTGCACGGTATTGCGCCCCGAGGCTTTGGCGCGGTACAGGGCGATGTCGGCGCGCTTGAGAATGTCGGCCGGAGTGTCGCCGTGGTCGGGGATCAGGGCCATGCCGATGCTGGGCGTGACCTGCAGGCGATGGCCTTCCAGGGTCATGGGCGCGGCCAGCAGCTGGCGCAGTTTGTTGGCGATGTCGCGGGTTCGGCGCACGACTTCGGTGCGACTGCCCGAGAGGCCGGAGAGCAGTACGACAAACTCGTCTCCGCCCAGGCGCGCTACCGTGTCTTCCTGGCGGATGCTGCTTTCCAGGCGGGCGGTAACCATCTTCAACACGGCATCGCCCAGCGGATGGCCGAGCGAATCGTTGATGTGCTTGAAGTGGTCGAGGTCGAGAAACAGCAAGGCACCGCGCAGGTTATGGCGCTTGAGCAGGGAGATTTGCTGGCTCAGACGGTCCATCAGTAGGGCGCGATTGGGCAGGTTGGTCAGGGAGTCGTGGTAGGCCAGGTGTTGGATCTGCGCCTGGGCCTGCTTGAGGTCGCTGATGTCGCGGGCGATCAGCAACAGGCAATCCTGCTGGTCGATGCTGATCGGTTGCACCGAGACCTGCACCGTGAGCAGGCCGCCACTGTGGTTGCGCACCAGCATCTCCTGATTGCGCACAAAACCGTCGCGGCGGATGGTTTGCAGCAGGGTTTGCCGTTGGCTGGGCTCGGCCCAGATATTGATTTCCAGGGCCGTGCGGCCCAGCACCTCGTCGGCCCGGTAGCCGGTCAGGCGGGCGAAGCCCTCGTTGACCTCCAGGTAGCGCGCGCTGTCGCGCTCGGTGATGGTGATGGCGTCGGGGGAGGCGTGGAAGGCCTTGGCGAATTTTTCTTCGCTGAGCTGGCGGGCACGTTCGGTGAGTTCCCGGGCGGTCTCGTCGCGGAAGGTGGTGGCCACGCAGTCTTCGTCGCCCATTTTGATCAGCCGGGCGGAAACCAGGCAGGTGAGAATTTGCCCGTCCTTGCGTTGAAACTGGGCGCGGGCGTTATCCAGGCGCTGCTCGCCGATGGTGCTGGCAAGCAATTGCTCGCGCACGTTGCGATCGCGCCAGAAGTTCAGTTGCAGGGAGGTCTTGCCGATCACCTCGGCCGGCTGCCAGCCAAATACCTGGCTGAAGCTGGGATTGATCTCCAGAAAGGTGCCGTCGCGCAGGCGGGTCAGGCACACGGGCTCGGTGCTGGCCTGGAACAGGCTGACGAATTTTTCTTCGGAGGCGGCCAGTGCCTGCTCGCGCAGGGTGCGGGCGGTGATGTCATGCAGCACGCCGATCATGCGCATGGGCTGGCCCTGGGCGTCGCGGTAGAGCTTGGCGGTGCTCTCCAGGTAGCGGGTGCTGCCATCGGCATGGCAGGCCCGGTAGGTGACGCGAAAATCCTCGCGCAGGCCGTCGCGCAACTGGCGGAAAACCTCCAGTGCCTTGCGTTGTTCATCCTCCGGAATGAACTGGAAGAAGCCGCCCGTA
Source organism: Pseudomonas sp. (assembly GCA_036835505.1). Lineage (GTDB taxonomy): Bacteria > Pseudomonadota > Gammaproteobacteria > Pseudomonadales > Pseudomonadaceae > Aquipseudomonas. The sequence continues at coordinate 189 of DAITLT010000495.1, read as the reverse complement.
GGTCCCTCGTACGGCTGCTCGGCCAGGCCGTGCTGGGCGCTGGCACGGGCCGAGGCGTAGATCTGGTCGCTGCCCAGTTGCCAGTCCCAGAGGCCCAACTCGGCGCTTTCCAGGGCCAGGCTGAGACGCTCCTGGCTGTCCTGCAGGGCTTGCTCCTGGCGCCGTTGGCGGGTGACGTCGCGCACGGTC
>DAITLT010000494.1:0-2043 GCA_036835505.1 Pseudomonas sp. | reverse complement strand
ACCAAATCACGCTCCTCGCGCCTTGCCTCGCGCAAAAACCGGCTCCGGCGCGGCCACGAATGAAACGTCAACAGACCCTAACAATGACGCGCCCATGTCGCGCGCTGGCAAGGAACTTGAATATGACTGATGCCCCCGAGCAGCCCAGCCACGAAGAGCAGATCCAGGCCCTGAAGCGCCAGTGGGCCGAGTTGCCGCCACGCCAGTGGCAATTGCTGCGCCTGTCACCCCTGGCCACCGAGCGCAGCGGCGGCCCGCGTCCGCTGCGCTTTGCCGAGCTGGCGCGCCTGGAGCGACACAGCCCAACCTTGAGCATGCTGCGCCTGAGCATCCAGTTGCCGGCGCAACTGCTGCACAAGGAGCAGAACGTGCTCGAGGTTTGGCTCGATCACCAGCAACGCACCCTGCAGTTCGGCCCCGAGACGGGCTTGCAGATCGAGCCCAACAACCGCGGTCTGGCGCGCTTTCTGCTGGCCCAGGGGATTATTTGGGCGCAGCAGCGCTGTGGCCATTACCGGGTGATCGGCGCCGAGTTCGCCGCCAAGGACAGCTTCGACGAACAACAGCGCAGCCGCCGCGACCACATCCTCGAAGCCCTGGGCTTTACCATCAATTACAGCGACAAACTGCAGATCAAGGGCGGCTTTGGCGCCAACCTGGCCAGCGACCTGATTGGCGAATGGAACCGCGACAAGGTGCAAACCGTGGCCCTGCTCGACGCCGGCAAGATTCTCCAGCAGGCCGACCAGACCCTGGCCGAACAATCGATCAAGTTGCGCCAGAAGGAAGAACAACTGGCAGCCTGCAAACGCGACGAGGGCGCCCTGCGCTTTACCATCAGCGCCCTGATGCTGCTCTGCCTGTTTCTGACCGCCTTGACCCTGTGGATGATGTTTCGTTAGCCCAGTAGCCGCTGGCGAAACAACGCCTGGTGCTCGCGGCACTGGGCGGCTGCGAGCAGGAACACGCCGTGACCGCCCTGCTCGAACTCCAGCCAGGTGAAATCCACCTCGGGGTACAACGCTTCAACGTGTACCTGGCTGTTGCCCACCTCGACGATCAGGGTGCCGCGCTCGCTCAGATGATCGGCCGCCTCGGCCAGCATGCGCCGCACCAGGTTCAGGCCGTCATCGCCGCAGGCCAGGCCGAGCGCCGGCTCGTGCTGGTATTCGGCGGGCATGTCGGCAAAATCCTCGGCGTCTACATAGGGTGGGTTGGAGACGATCAGGTCGAAGCGCTGCTTGGGCAAACCGCCAAAGCCATCGCCTTGAACGCAGTACACGCGATCGTCGAGGTTGTGCCGGTGGATATTTTCATTGGCCACCTCCAGCGCATCAAAGGAAATATCCCCCAGCACCACCTCGGCCTCGGGAAAGGCCACCGCGCAGGCGATGCCGATGCAGCCGGAGCCGGTACACAAGTCGAGAATCCGCGCCGGGGGTTGCGCCAGCCAGGGCTCAAACTGCTGGCCGATCAATTCGGCAATCGGCGAACGGGGAATCAGCACTCGCTCATCGACCACGAACGGCATGCCGCAAAACCAGGCCTCGCCGAGCAGATAGGCGGTGGGGATGCGCTCTTCGATGCGCTGCTTCAGCAAGCCCTGCAGATAGGTGCGCTCGTCGTCTTCCAGGCGGCAGTCGAGGTAGCTGTCGGCGATTTCCCAGGGCAGATGCAGCGCCCCAAGAACCAGTTGGCGCGCCTCGTCCCAGGCATTATCGGTGCCGTGACCGAAGAACAGCTCGCTGGCATGAAAGCGGCTGACGGCCCAACGAATATGGTCACGCAGGGTACGCAGGCGGGAATCGGTCACGGCACAGTCCTCCAAAACGGGAGGCGATTTTAGGGGCTGGCGGCCTGTACGGCTAGGCTGAGGCGCGTTGTCGCGAGAAATCGAGTGCTGCAGTCAATCTGAACCACCGTTTAACTAGGGTCTGTTCCCGTTTCATTCGCGGCCGCGCCGGAGCCGGTTTTTGCGCGAGGCAAGGGTAAGCGTCCAGCCGCCCCACCCTTGCTCAGTTTGCGGGGCTGAGGGGCAACAGC
>DAITLT010000493.1:0-2075 GCA_036835505.1 Pseudomonas sp. | reverse complement strand
CAACGGCAACGACAAGATCATCGACGGTCTGTTTGCGGTAGGCGAAGTGGCTTGCGTATCGGTACACGGTGCCAACCGCCTGGGCGGCAACTCGCTGCTCGACCTGGTGGTATTCGGCCGTGCGGCGGGCATTCACCTGGAAAAATCGCTGAAAGAAGGCGTGGAAGTCCGTGGTGCCAGCGAAACCGACATCGAGCTGTCGCTCAAGCGTCTGGCGGGCGTCAATGAACGCACCACCGGCGAAGACGTCGCGCCGCTGCGTAAAGAACTGCAAAACTGCATGCAGAACTACTTCGGTGTGTTCCGCACCGGCGAGTACATGCAGAAGGGTATTACCCAACTGGCCGACCTGCGTGAGCGGATCGCGAACGTCAAGATCGCGGACAAGAGCCAGGCATTCAACACTGCGCGTATCGAAGCACTGGAGCTGCAAAACCTTCTCGAAGTGGCTGAAGCCACCGCGATCGCTGCCGAGGTTCGTAAGGAATCCCGTGGCGCTCACGCTCGTGAAGACTTCGAAGATCGTGATGACGAAAACTGGCTGTGCCATTCCCTGTATATCCCAGGTGAAAAGCGCGTGAGCAAGCGTTCGGTCAACTTCTCGCCGAAGACAGTTCCAGCGTTTGAACCCAAGGTTCGGACTTATTAAGGGTGCCTGATATGTCGCAAGCCAATCTGTTGCAAGTAAGCGTTTATCGTTACAACCCGGAAAAAGATGCTGCGCCGTTTATGCAGGATTTCCAGATCGACACCGGCGGCAAGGACATCATGGTCCTCGACGTACTGGCGCTGATCAAGGAACAGGACGTGACCTTCTCCTACCGTCGCTCCTGCCGTGAAGGGGTCTGTGGCTCCGACGGCATGAACATCAACGGCAAGAACGGTCTGGCCTGTATCACGCCGCTGTCGGCAACCGTCAAGAACAACAAGCTGGTGATTCGCCCGTTGCCGGGTTTGCCAGTAATTCGTGACTTGGTTGTCGACATGAGCATCTTCTACAAGCAGTACGAGAAGGTGCAGCCGTTCCTGCAGAACGATACCCCGGCTCCGGCCATCGAACGTCTGCAAACCCCGGAAGAGCGCGAGAAGCTGGACGGTCTGTACGAGTGCATCCTGTGCGCTTGCTGCTCGACCAGCTGCCCGTCCTTCTGGTGGAACCCTGACAAGTTCCTCGGCCCGGCGGCGTTGCTGCAGGCCTACCGTTTCCTGGCGGACAGCCGCGATACCAAGACCGAAGAGCGTCTGGCAGCGTTGGATGACCCGTTCAGTGTGTTCCGTTGCCGCGGCATCATGAACTGTGTGAACGTTTGCCCCAAGGGTCTCAATCCGACCAAGGCAATCGGCCACGTGCGCAATATGTTGCTGCAAAGCGGTACCTGATCCACCTGTTTTACCTGTGATACCTGCGGCGCCACCGGCGCCGTAGCTTTAGCTAGAACCGCAGCTCACAAAGTCGCGGTGCTTAATTCGAAAAATTTGACGACCAGCAGGGGCATCCGGGCTGGTGCCCGGACTATCTGCGGGAGCCAAAATGGCTTGGCCGAGTCGCTGTTCAGGACTCTGTCAGTCATGCGGTTTCTACGCCGGTGGTGTCCCCTTACCGAGGGTGACCAAGCATGCAAGAAAGCGTGATGCAGCGCATGTGGAACAGTGCCCACCTATCCGGTGGTAACGCTGCCTATGTGGAAGAGCTCTATGAGCTTTACCTGCACGATCCCAACGCTGTGCCAGAAGAGTGGCGCACTTACTTCCAGAAGTTGCCGACTGAAGGCAGCGCCGCCACAGACGTATCGCATTCGACGATCCGCGATCATTTCGTGTTGCTCGCTAAAAACCAGCGTCGCGCCCAACCGGTGTCTGCCGGCAGCGTGAGCAGCGAGCACGAAAAGAAGCAAGTCGAAGTGCTACGGATGATTCAGGCCTATCGCATGCGTGGCCATCAGGCCGCCCAACTCGATCCGCTTGGTCTCTGGCAGCGTCCCGCACCGGCTGATCTGTCGATCAACCACTACGGGCTGACCGATGCCGATCTGGACACCACATTCCGTACCGGTGGTCTGTTTATCGGCAAGGAA
>DAITLT010000492.1:0-2078 GCA_036835505.1 Pseudomonas sp. | reverse complement strand
ATGATCAGGCCGCCGAGCAGCAGCATGATGCTCTTGCCGAGGAAGATCTCCCGGCCCAGGGCGCGCCAGTCGGTGTCGCGGGCGATGCCCTTGGCCAGCAGGATGCCGACCAGAATCGCCGGGATTTCCAGAATGGCCACGAACAGCGGCATATAGCTTTCAAACTCGATGCCACGGGCGGTCATATAGGCCACCACCACGGCAAAGGTACCGGCGCTGACCGAACCGTAGTGCGCCGCCACGCTGGCAGCATTGACCCGGTCAAAGCGCAGGCCGCGCAACAGGCCGAAGGCCAGCACCGGCAGCAGCACGCCCAGGCCCAGCACCAGCGCGGTCTGGCCAAACAGGCGGACACTGGCCTGCTCGGCCAACTCAACCCCGCCGTGCAGACCGATGGCCAACAGCAGCAGGATCGACAGAGTTTCATACAGCGCTGGCGGCAGCTTCAACTCGCTTTTCAGCAAACCCGCCGTCAGGCCAAAGACAAAAAACAGCACCACCGGGTCGAGCCCCACCGCACGCACCTCCGCAGGTTAAATCACAGACAAAAAAAGGGGAGCTTGCGCTCCCCCAGGGGACTTACGCTTCAATCTCGATCAGCACTTCGCCCGGCGTCACCCGGTCGCCTTTGCCGATATGGATGGCCTTGACGGTGCCGTCGATCGGTGCCTGCACTTCGGTCTCCATCTTCATCGCTTCGGTGATCAGTACGGCCTGGCCGGTCTTGACCTTATCGCCCTCTTGCACCAACACATCGACGATATTGCCCGGCATGGTGGTGCTGACATCGCCCGGCGCGCTGACCTGCTTGCGCTTGTTGGCTGCGCCGGCGACGAACTGGTTGAGCGGCTCGAACACCACTTCCTCAGGCATGCCGTCCAGGGACAGGTAGAAGTGCCGTTTGCCGTCGGTTTTCACGCCCACGCCGGTGATGTCGACGCGGTAGGTTTCGCCATGCACGTCGATGATGAACTCGGTCGGCACGCCCTCGCCCGGCATTGGGCACAGGCCGCCAAATTCCGGGGCGGGCAGCAGGGCTTCCGGGGTCAGGGTGCCGGCGGCGCGCTCGGCGAGGAACTTGCGCCCGATGTCGGGGAACATGGCGTAGGTCAGCACGTCTTCTTCGGATTTGGCCAGGCTGCCGATTTCCTCGCGCAGCTTGGCCATTTCCGGCTTGAGCAGATCGGCCGGGCGCACGTCGATCACGTCTTCACTGCCGATCGCCTGCTTGCGCAGTTGCTCGTTGATGGTGCCGGCCGCGCGGCCGTAGCGGCCTTGCAGGTAGAGCTTGACCTCGTTGGTGATGGTCTTGTAGCGCTCGCCGGCGAGGATGTTGAACACCGCCTGGCTGCCGACGATTTGCGAGGTCGGCGTCACCAGCGGCGGGAAGCCGAGGTCTTCACGCACCCGTGGGATCTCGGCGAACACTTCGTTGATGCGATTCAGCGCGCCCTGCTCCTTGAGCTGATTGGCCAGGTTGGACATCATCCCGCCCGGCACCTGGTTGACCTGCACGCGGGTGTCCACGGCGGTGAACTCGCTTTCAAACTGGTGGTACTTCTTGCGCACGGCGTAGAAGTACAGGCCGATCTCCTGCAACAGCGGCAGGTCCAGGCCGGTGTCGTACTCGCTGCCGCGCAGGGCCGCGACCATCGACTCGGTGCCCGGATGGCTGGTGCCCCAGGCGAAGCTGGAGATGGCGGTGTCGATATGCTCGGCGCCGTTCTCGATGGCCTTCAGCTGGCACATGGCGGACAGACCGGCGGTGTCGTGGGAGTGGATAAACACCGGCAGCGACTGCTCGGCCTTCAGCGCCTTGACCAGCTCGCCGGTGGCATAAGGGGTGAGCAGACCGGCCATGTCCTTGATCGCCACCGAGTCGCAGCCCATGGCCTCCATCTGCTTGGCCTGGGCGACGAAGGCCTCGACCGTGTGCACCGGGCTGGTGGTGTAGCAGAGGGTGCCCTGGGCGTGCTTGCCGGCGGCCTTCACCGCCTCGATGGAGACGCGCAGGTTACGCACGTCGTTCATCGCGTCGAAGATGCGGAACACGTCGATGCCGTTGACCGCCGCCTTGG
>DAITLT010000491.1:0-2089 GCA_036835505.1 Pseudomonas sp. | reverse complement strand
GCGGCAATAAGCAGCCAGTTCGCTGGGTTTGATGAACTTGGCGTATTCGTGGGTGCCGCGCGGCAGCAGGTTCAGCACATATTCGGCGCCGACGATGGCAAACAGAAAGGCCTTGGCATTGCGGTTGATCGTGGAAAAGAAAACCTGGCCACCGGGCTTGACCAGCGTCGCGCAGGCCCGCACCACAGAGGACGGGTCGGGCACATGCTCGAGCATTTCCATGCAGGTGACCACATCAAAGCTCCCCGGCTGTTCGGATGCCAGTGCTTCAGCACTGATCTCCCGGTACTCGACGCCCTGGGTATTGGCCTCAAGTGCATGAAGCTGCGCCACCTTGAGCGCCTTGGTTGCCAGGTCGATGCCCAGAACCTGGGCGCCCCGGCGGGCCATGGCATCGGCAAGAATGCCGCCACCGCAGCCAATATCGAGGACGCGCTTGCCCTGGAGCGGCGCCAGGCCCTCGATCCAGCCCAGCCGCAAGGGATTGATCTGGTGCAGGGGGCGGAACTCGCTCTCGGTGTCCCACCAGCGATGGGCCAGATCGGAAAATTTGGCCAGTTCGGCCGGGTCTGCGTTTTCAGTCGTATACATGAATCTGATTATCGCCCGCCCATAAAAAAACCGCGCCGTAGCGCGGTTTTTTAAGCGATTCGCGAAGGATTACTTGTTGGCGCGGGTGCCAACCACTTCGATTTCCACGCGACGGTTCTTGGCGCGGCCTTCAGCAGTCTTGTTGTCAGCAACTGGCTGTTTCTCGCCTTTGCCTTCAGTGTAGACGCGGTTTTTCTCGATGCCCTTGGACACCAGATAAGCCTTGACAGACTCCGAGCGGCGAACCGACAGCTTCTGGTTGTAGGAATCGCTACCCACTGCATCGGTGTGACCGACAGCAATGATGACTTCCAGGTTGATGCCCTTGATCTTGCCGACCAGATCGTCAAGCTTGGCTTTGCCTTCAGGCTTGAGCACAGACTTGTCGAAGTCGAAGAACGCGTCAGCGGCGTAAGTGACCTTGGTGGCTGCGGGAGGAGCTACGGGTGCTGCAGGTGGCTTGGCAGGAGTTACAACAGCAGGTGCGGGAGCCGGTGTAACGACAGGAACGATAGCGCCGTCGCAACCTGGAGCGGCAGTAGCCGGGGTCCAGTTGGAATCACGCCAGCAGTATTCGTTGGTGCCGTTTTTCCAGACCAGCTCATTGGTGCCGTTTTTCCAGTTGTCAATTGTTTGTGCACCAGCGGCGGTTGCAAGCGCTGCGGAAGCAAACAACATTGCCACTTTGTTGAGTTTCTTCATGGTTCTCCTCTAGAGAAAAGCCGCAGACTCGCTGCGATTGGATACACGCCGTAAGTGACCATCACTCAAAGCGTTACAGTTATTGTGCCATAGCTCATTGACCGTTCAAGCGCGCTATCGGCTTCGTCTGACAGAGAATCGAGATTCTTTGTTTTTTGTTGCGGACTTGCCACACCCCGATCAGGCCCGGCACAGGCCTTAAAATCAGCAGGCTTATCTCCCTGCGCATTGCAATATCCTTTTCAGGCCTCTCATGACCCAGTTTGCCAAAGAAACCCTGCCCATCAGTCTTGAAGAGGAAATGCGGCGCAGCTACCTGGATTACGCGATGAGCGTGATTGTCGGGCGCGCCTTGCCGGATGCCCGCGATGGTCTCAAGCCGGTTCACAGGCGTGTGCTGTTTGCCATGCACGAGCTGAACAACGACTGGAACCGGCCTTACAAAAAATCCGCGCGCATTGTCGGCGACGTGATCGGCAAATACCATCCGCTGGTGGACGGCCAGGGCAACTTCGGCTCGGTCGATGGCGACAACCCGGCCGCCATGCGTTACACCGAGATTCGCCTGGCCAAGATCGCCCAGGAAATGCTGGCGGACATCGACAAGGAAACCGTCGATTTCGGCCCCAACTACGACGGCAGCGAAAAAGAGCCGCTGGTTCTGCCCTCACGCATTCCCAACCTGCTGATCAACGGCTCCGGCGGCATTGCGGTGGGCATGGCCACCAACATCCCGCCGCACAACCTCAACGAAGTCGTCGACGCCTGCCTGTACCTGCTGACAAACCCGCAGGCC
>DAITLT010000490.1:294-2100 GCA_036835505.1 Pseudomonas sp. | reverse complement strand
TGATTGCCGAGATCCGCCAGTTCTTCGACAAGACCTTGCTGCTGGCCGGCTGCCTCAACCACGGCCACGAGATTCTCGCCGCGCAACTGCTCGGTGCCGACCTCGCGTACCTCGGCACGCGCTTTATCGCCACCCAGGAAAGCCACGCCGGCGAGGCCTACAAGCAGATGCTGCTGGAGGCCAAGGCCGCCGACATCATCCACACCCCGGCCGTGTCAGGCATTCCGGCCAGCTTTATGCGCCAGAGCCTGCAAGCCGCCGGCTATGACCTGCAGCGTCTGCAAGACAAGGGCGAGGTCAATTACGGCGAAAAACTCAAGCCGGTCAGCGACGAAGCCAAGGCCTGGAAGACCGTCTGGTCGGCTGGCCAGGGCGTTGGCGCCATTGATGACCTGCCCAGCGTGGCCGAACTGGTGGCCCGCCTGGATGGCGAATACCGCGCCGCGCGCCAGCGCTTCACCCCACTCGAACACTAAGCACGCCAAGCCTCCTGGCGACTAGGCCACCTTTCTCCTGTTGCGCACTTGTCGCCTGGGGCTGCGGCCCATTAGGCTGTGCGCACCACTCCTTCCTGCCGACAGGGATGCCCGCATGTCTCAAGCCCGTTTCAAAATCGTCTTCAGCGGCGAATTGATGCCAGACGCACAGCTGGATGAGGTCAAAGCCAACCTCGCGCGCCTGTTCAAAAGCGATAACGCCAAGATCAACAGCCTGTTTTCCGGTACACAGGTGGCCCTCAAGCGCGACCTGGGCGAAGACGAGGCAGAAAAATACCTGGCCGCCCTGCAGCGCGCCGGCGCCAAGGTGCATAAGGAGAGCGACCTGGGCGCTAGCCTGAGCCTGGTGGAAACCGAAGATCACAATCCGCCCGCGGCCGCCAGCGCAACCACGGACAACCGCCGGATGAGCTGCCCGAAGTGCGGCCACGAGCAAGACAAAGCAGCCGAATGCACGGCCTGCGGCATCATTATCGACAAATACCTGGCCCGCCAGGCCGAGCTGGCCGCCAGCGCGCCGACGACTACCGTCACCAGCGCAGCCCCTGACGCCGCGCCAGCCACGCCCTACGCGCCACCCACTGCCAACGTCGCCGAAGCGCTGCCAGATTACGCCGACCTGCGCCCGTTCAGCGTCGAGGGGCGGATTGGCCGCCTGCGTTACCTGGCCTGGAGCCTGAGCCTGATGGCCGCCGCCATGGCGGTGTTTGGCGTGGTCGCCATCGGCCTGCAACTTTCCGAAGTGGTCGGCGCCATCCTCGGCGTCCTGGCCCTGGTGGCCATGGCGGTGGTCAGCGTACAAATCGGCGTGCAACGCCTGCACGACATCGGCTGGTCGGGCTGGCTGTTGCTGGTCAACCTGGTGCCAGTGGTCGGCAGCGTGTTCTCCATCATCATGCTGGTGGCTCCCGGCAGCGCCGCGGCCAACCGTTTCGGCCCGCCACCGCCGCCCAACAGCACCGCGGTCAAAGTGCTCTCGGCCCTGTGGCTGCTGGTGCCGGTGGTGTTTGGCATCCTCGCCGCCATCGCCATTCCGGCCTATCAGGACTACACCGAGCGCGCCCAGTCCGCCCTGCAAAGCAGCTACGATGAGGCCGACAGCGCCGAGGCCGCAGAGGCTTACGCGCCGCTCAGTGAAGACGAGTAAATCCCCCGCTGCAGCGGCCCGTCGGCCGCTGCCCCACGGAGTCACCCATGCCCCGTTATGCCCTGATTACCGGCGCCTCCAGCGGGATTGGCCTGGCCATTGCCGAAGCCCTGGCCCGCCGTGGCCGCAACCTGATTCTGGTGGCCCGCCAGCGCGACGCCC
>DAITLT010000490.1:0-284 GCA_036835505.1 Pseudomonas sp. | reverse complement strand
GGAGAGCATCGCCTATGAGCTGACCCAGCGCTTCGGCGTCGAGGTGCTGTTTAGCTCCTGCGACCTTAGCGAGCCGCTGCAGATATCTGGCCTGCTGCAAGAGCTGGAACTGGCGGACCAGCAGATTGATCTGCTGGTCAACAACGCCGGCTTCGGCACCGCCGGCGCCTTTCTCCAGCAGGAGTGGAGCCGCGAACAACAGTTGGTAGAGGTCAATATTCTCGCCCTCACCCGCCTCTGCCACGCCCTCGGCCAGCGCATGGCGCAGCAAGGTGGCGGGCAGA
>DAITLT010000489.1:0-2102 GCA_036835505.1 Pseudomonas sp. | reverse complement strand
CCTTTCATCTCGCCGAGCACAGTGCCCAGTTGCTCGGCCACCGGCTGCCAATCGACAGCCGAGCGCCCCGGGCCGAGTTGTTGCCCCAGCAGCCCGCCACCGATGCGTGTCGCGGTGCCGGCCAGCTTGAAGAAACGCCCGAGCGCGGAGGCCGGGGGTGGAATGACCGGGGGCTTGGCCATGGTCGATGCTCATCAGAACCAACCCTGATCATGCGCCTGCTCGGGCCAGTAACCAACGGGCAAGCCTGTTAGCAACGATGACAGCGCGGCAATGGCCTGGGCTATCGCGGTTTCCAGAACCGCTGCATTTCCACGAAGAGAAAGGACGCGGTCCAGGTAATCAGCACCAGCCCGGTGAGCGATTCGATGCCGGTCAGAAAGCGCAGATCGCCATGCGGCTGGATATCGCCAAAACCCAGGGTGGTGAAAGTCGTGAAGGAGAAATACACCGAGTCCATCAAGCTGCCGTTGAAGTTGCCTTCCAGGTAGCCCCAGCCACCGGCGCGGTGCATCAGATAGTAGGCGAAAGCGAATATCCACACCTCGGCTGCATGCGCCAGCAGAGCGCCGCCGACGCCCAACACGATGCGGAAGCGATGGCGCACCTGGATGCGTGGCAACAGCAGCGTCAACCGATAGAGAAATTCGTAGTGAATGATGACGGCGGCCGTCACGATCAGGCTGTTGACTAGAAATACGGCAATCACTGGCAATCCTGCGGTGTAGGGTTTTGATAGGTAGAAGCGCTGCTTCGCTGCACCCACCTCGAGCATAGCCTCAGCAATGAGTCGCGGGTTGGCCACTGGCATCTGTGCCGCGACTGGTTGGTAACGCCTCCGGCGGCCTGGGGCCGTCGTGAAGCCTTTACCAGGCCAGCTGCATGCGTATTCTCCGGCCCCTACAGGCTTGAGGCCAGCGCTGGGCAGGCCCCCGCCCCGCTGATGCAGCTATATTCATGGCAGTTAACTGACTGTCCAGCAGCACCAACAAGGCACAGTTTGTCAGTTTTTCCAGTGAGAGGAACAACCCCATGGAGTTTCTACGCACCCCGGACAGCTGTTTTGCCAATCTGCCGGGCTATGCCTTCACGCCCCATTATCTGCAGGTGGATGACTGCGAGGGCGGCCAGCTGCGCGTGCACTACCTCGATCAGGGGCCTGCCACTGGCGATCCCGTGCTGCTGATGCACGGCGAACCTTCCTGGAGTTACCTGTATCGCAAGATGATCCCTCTGCTCGTCGCCGCCGGGCATCGGGTGATCGCCCCCGACCTGATAGGTTTTGGCCGATCCGACAAGCCGACTCAACGCCAGGACTACAGCTATCAACGTCACGTTGACTGGATGCAATCGCTGCTCGAGCAACTCGACCTCAAGCGCGTCACCCTGGTCTGCCAGGACTGGGGCGGTCTGATTGGCCTGCGCCTGGTGGCGGAAAACCCGGAACGCTTTGCCCGGGTGGTGGCGGCCAACACCATGCTGCCGACCGGCGACCACAACCCCGGCGAGGCCTTCCGCAACTGGCAGAAATTCTCCCAGGAGGTGCCGGTATTTCCCGCCGGCGGGGTGATCAAGGGCGGCACCGTGACGCCCTTGCCTCAGGCGGTGATAGACGCCTACGACGCGCCCTATCCGGACGAGCGCTACAAGGAAGGTGCCCGTCAGTTTCCACTGCTGGTGCCAACCACCCCGGACGATCCGGCCGCAGCGGCCAACCGCGCGGCCTGGGCGGTGCTGGCGAATTGGTCCAAGCCGTTCCTGACCGCCTTCAGCGACAGTGACCCGATCACCGCCGGCGGCGACAAACTGATGCAGAAGCTGATTCCCGGCACCCAGGGCCAGGCCCATACCACCATCGTCGGCGCCGGGCACTTCCTCCAGGAAGACCAGGGCGAACGGCTCGCCGAGGTGGTCCTCGGGTTCATCGCCGCCACGCCCTAACCCGGCCGGCTAGACGGCGAAGCGCCGGTCAAGGGCGCTGTAGCCCATGCCCACGCTCTTGTGCACTTTCAGTTGCACCGGAATCCGCTCCTTCATTGCCTCGACGTGGCTGATCACGCCGATCATCTTGCCGCTGGCATTCAGGCTGTCGAGGGCATCCA
>DAITLT010000488.1:0-2106 GCA_036835505.1 Pseudomonas sp. | reverse complement strand
CTCGGCCGGCACTTCTTCAAGATGGAATTCAGCCAGGCCGACTACCTCACCGGCGTCGGCAACAAGGCCTTTATCGCCGAGCTGATGCCCAAGTTTCCGCTGTATAGCTGCTTCCTCTCGGAGGAGGCGCGCGCCACCATCGGCCGCGTCCACCCGGACACCGAGCCGGCGCTGGCCATGCTCAAGGGCGAGGGTTTCAGCTACCAGGGCTATGTCGACATCTTCGACGCCGGCCCGGCCATCGAGTGCGAGACCCGCAAGATTCGCGCGGTGCAGGACAGCCAGGTGCTGATCCTGGCCGTCGGCACGGTGGCGGATGATGCCGCCACCTACCTGATCCATAACCGTAAGCTGGCCGATTGCCGGATTACCGCAGCGCCGGCGCGAATTGCCTCCGGCACCCTGGTGGTCGATGCCCTGACCGCCAAGCGTCTGCAGATGCGTGCCGGTGACCAGGTGCGCGCCGTCCCAATTTCGGCCCGTGCCGCCGCCACCCAGGAGCGCAACTGATGAGCACCCATTGCATCGCCGGTGTCTGGCAAGACGGCCATGGCGGCAGTTTTGAATCCCTCAACCCGGTCACCCAGGCGCTGATCTGGCAAGGCCGTGCCGCCACCCCGGCGCAGGTCGAAGCGGCTGTGCAGGCCGCCCGCGCCGCGTTCCCAGCCTGGGCGCAGCGTTCGCTGGATGAGCGCATTGCCGTGCTGGAAGCCTTCGCCAACGGCCTGAAAGCCCGCGCCGACGAGCTGGCCCACTGCATCGGCGAGGAAACCGGCAAGCCGCTGTGGGAGTCGGCCACCGAAGTGACCAGCATGGTCAACAAGGTCGCCATCTCGATCCAGAGCTACCGCGAGCGCACCGGCGAGAAGAGCGGGCCGCTGGCCGACGCCACCGCCGTGCTGCGACACAAGCCCCATGGCGTGGTCGCGGTGTTTGGCCCGTACAACTTCCCCGGTCATCTGCCCAACGGCCATATAGTGCCGGCGCTGCTGGCGGGTAACACGGTGCTGTTCAAGCCCAGTGAGCTGACGCCGAAAGTCGCCGAACTGACGGTTCAGTGCTGGCTCGACGCCGGCTTGCCGGCCGGTGTGCTCAACCTGTTGCAGGGCGCGCGGGAAACCGGCGTGGCCCTGGCTGCCAATCCGGGTATCGACGGGCTGTTTTTCACCGGCTCCAGTCGCACCGGCAATGCCTTGCATCAGCAGTTTGCCGGTCGCCCGGATAAGATTCTGGCCCTGGAAATGGGTGGCAATAACCCGCTGGTGGTGGAGCCGGTCGCCGATCTGGAGGCCGCGGTCTACACCATCATTCAATCGGCCTTTATCAGCGCCGGCCAGCGCTGCACCTGCGCCCGGCGTTTGCTGGTGCCGGCAGGCGAGTGGGGCGATGCCCTGCTGGCGCGCCTGGTGGCGGTGTCCTCGGCGCTCAAGGTCGGGGCTTTTGATGAACAGCCGGCGCCCTTTATGGGCTCGGTGATTTCCCTTGGCGCCGCCGAGCAACTGCTCAAGGCTCAGCAGCAACTGATCGTCAATGGCGCCACCGTGCTCCTGGCCATGACCCAGCCGCAGGCGAACGCCGCCTTGCTCACCCCTGGGATTATCGATGTCACGGCGGTTGCCGAGCGCCCCGATGAAGAGTTCTTCGGCCCGCTGCTGCAGGTGATCCGCTACCAGGGTTTCGCCGCCGCCATCGCCGAAGCCAACAACACCCAGTACGGCCTGGCAGCGGGCTTGCTGTCCGATTCTGCTGAGCGCTACCAAGAGTTCTGGCTGCACAGCCGCGCCGGTATCGTCAACTGGAACAAGCAACTGACCGGCGCCGCCAGCAGCGCGCCGTTCGGCGGGGTGGGCGCCTCGGGCAACCATCGCGCCAGTGCCTATTACGCTGCCGATTATTGCGCCTACCCAGTGGCCTCGCTGGAGTGTGCCAGCCTTAGCCTGCCTGCAACCCTGACCCCAGGAGTGAGCCTGTGAGCCATGCGTTTGAGATGCCCGCAGTTGAAATGAACTTCGACGGCCTGGTCGGGCCCACCCATAACTACGGTGGCCTGTCCTACGGCAACGTCGCGTCGCAGAGCAACAGCCAGCAAGGCTCCAACCCCAAGGA
>DAITLT010000487.1:0-2142 GCA_036835505.1 Pseudomonas sp. | reverse complement strand
ATTGCCGACAGCGGCGAAGCGGCCCTCAAGGTCAGTTTTCTGCCGGAGCTGGAAGCCCTGGCCGGGCGCCGCGCCCGCGCCAACCTGCCGGCCTGGCGCCAACAACTGCCGTTTGCCGCGATCTGGCTGTTACTGCTGCTGGCCGCCGCACGCCCGGAATGGGTCGGCGAACCGCTGCCGCTGCAGGCCAGTGGCCGTGACCTGCTGGTGGCGGTGGATGTGTCGGGCTCCATGGAGCACCCCGACATGCAGTGGCAAGGCCAGGATGTCAGCCGCCTGACCCTGGTCAAACGCCTGTTCAGCGACTTTATCGAGCAGCGCCGCGGCGACCGCGTGGGCCTGATCCTGTTTGGCAGCCAGGCCTACCTGCAGGCGCCGCTGACGTTCGACCGCCACACCGTGCGCACCTGGCTGGATGAAGCGGTAATCGGCATTGCCGGCAAGAACACCGCCGTCGGCGACGCCATTGGCCTGGCGGTAAAACGCCTGCGCCTGCGCCCAGCCGACAGCCGGGTACTGATTCTGATCACCGACGGCGCCAATACGGCCGGGCAAATCGACCCGCTCACCGCCGCCCGCCTGGCCGCCGAGGCGCAGGTAAAAATCTATACCATCGGCATCGGTGCCGACCCGGATGCCGGCGTGCTCGGCATGCTCGGCCTGACCCCTGGCCTGGATCTGGACGAGCCGAGCCTCAAGGCCATCGCCAGCAGCACCGGCGGCCAGTACTTCCGCGCCCGCGATGCCGAGGAACTGCAAGCCATCCGCGAGGCCCTCGACCAACTGGAGCCGGTCGCCCAGCAACCGACCCAGGCCCGTCCGGCGCAGGCCCTGTATTGCTGGCCACTGGCCGTGGCCCTGTTGCTGAGCCTGGCGCTGGTCGGCCATGAGCTGTGGCCCGATCTGCACCAGCAGCGCCCCAACTGGCTAAGGAGGCGCCCATGATGACGCTCTGGCCCCACTGGCTGCGACCGTTCTGGCTGCTGCTGGTGCCATTGCTGGCCTGGTTGATCTGGCACCTGTGGCATCGCCAGCAACGCGCCGGGCGCTGGCAAAGCCTGCTGCCGCCGGCGTTCCATCAGGTTCTGCTGGGTGGCATCAGCCGCCGCAACAGTCGTCTGCCCTGGCTGGCCCTGGGGCTGGGCTGGTTACTCGCCGTGCTGGCTCTGCTCGGCCCCAGTTGGCAGCGGGTGGAGCAGGTCAACCTGAAACGCGCCGACCCATTGGTGGTGGTGCTGGATCTGAGCACGTCCATGCTCGCCAGCGATGTCGCCCCCAATCGTCTGGAGCAGGCCAAGCGCAAACTGCTCGACCTGCTGCACAGCCGTCGTGACGCACCCACCGGCATTGTCGTGTTTGCCGGCAGCGCCCACACTCTGGTGCCGCTGTCAGACGACCTGGCCACCACCCGCAACCTGCTGGAAGCCCTCAACCCGGCGATCATGCCAAGCCCCGGACAACGGGCCGACCTGGGCGTACGTCAGGCCCTGGCCCTGCTCGAACAGGGCGCCCAGGGTCAGGGCAAGATCCTGCTGATCGGCAGCAGCCTCGATCAGCAGGAGCAGGACGGCATCATCGAGGCCTTGGGCCAGCAGGGCGAACGCTTGCAGATCCTCGGCATCGGCACCCGTGAAGGCGCCCCCATCGCGCAGCAAGGTGGCGGTTTTATGAAAGACCCGCACGGCGCCATCTTGTTGCCGCGCCTGGACAGTGCCGGCCTCAAGCGCCTGGCCAACCGCCTGGGCGGGCGTTACAGCAATGCCAGCCTGGACGACAGCGACTTGCGCCGCCTCGACCTGCTCGACCGTCCACAGCAGCTACGCGATGCCGAAGAGCCCACCCAACTGAGCGCCTGGGCCGACCAGGGCCATTGGCTGCTGCTGCCGCTGTTGCTGCTGGCCGCCTGTGCCGGACGCCGCGGCTGGTTGCTGTGCCTGCCCCTGCTGCTAGTCCTGCCACGGCCCAGTTATGCCTTCGAGTTCAATGACCTGTGGCTGCGTCCTGACCAGCAAGGCCAGCGCCTGCTGGAGGCACAAAAACCGGCTGAAGCGGCGCAACACTTCACCGACCCGCAATGGCAAGCCCAGGCCCTGTATCAGGCCGGCGACTACAACGCGGCCGCCGAGCGTTTTGCCCAGGGCT
>DAITLT010000486.1:0-2152 GCA_036835505.1 Pseudomonas sp. | reverse complement strand
ACGTCGTGGATATGCGGCATGTTGACCACGTGGGTGCCTTCGCCATTGCTCATGCCGGCTTGCTGGTCGGCGAACACGATCAGCTCGCCGCCGCGGGCGCGGACTTCCTGCAGGTTGGACTTGAGCTTCTCCAGCAACTCGTTGTTCGGCGCCACGGTAACCACCGGCATGTCGCTGTCGACCAGGGCCAACGGGCCATGCTTGAGTTCGCCGGCCGGGTAGGCTTCGGCGTGGATATAGGAGATTTCCTTGAGCTTGAGCGCACCTTCCATCGCCACCGGGTATTGCGCGCCGCGGCCGAGGAACAGGGTGTGGTGCTTCTCGGCGAACAGCTCGGCGATCTTCTCCACGGTCTTGTCCATCGCCAGGGCTTCGCCCAGGCGCGTCGGCAGGCGGCGCAGTTCGTCCACCAGCTCGGCCTCATTGGCTTTGCTCAGGGTGCCGCGCACCTGGCCGAGGGACAGGGTCAGCAGCAGCAAGGCCACCAGTTGGGTGGTGAAGGCCTTGGTCGAGGCCACGCCGATTTCCGGGCCAGCCTGGGTCAGCAGGGTCAGCGCCGACTCACGCACCAAGGAGCTGGTGCCGACGTTGCAGATCGCCAGGCTGCTGAGGAAACCCAGCTCCTTGGCATTGCGCAGGGCGGCCAGGGTGTCGGCGGTTTCGCCGGACTGGGAGATGCTGACGAACAGGCTGTCCGGGTGTACCACCACCTTGCGGTAGCGGAACTCGCTGGCCACTTCGATCTGACAAGGAATGCCGGCCAGCTCTTCGAGCCAGTAACGGGCGACCATGCCGGCGTGGTAACTGGTGCCGCAGGCGACGATCTGCACGTTCTTGACCTGGGCAAACAGCTCGGCGGCGTGCGGGCCGAAGGCTTGCACCAGGACGTGATCGGAACCCAGGCGGCCTTCCAGGGTGCGCTGCACGACCTTGGGCTGCTCGTGGATTTCCTTGAGCATAAAGTGGCGATAAGCGCCCTTGTCGGCCGCCTCGGCCCCTTCGTGATATTGCACCTGCTCGCGCTGCACCGACTGGCCGTGCTGATCCCAGATCTGCACGCTGTCGCGGCGGATTTCAGCAATATCGCCTTCTTCCAGGTACATAAAGCGGTCGGTGACCTGGCGCAGGGCCAACTGGTCGGAAGCGAGGAAGTTCTCGCCCATGCCCAGACCGATCACCAGCGGGCTGCCGCTACGGGCAGCGAGCAGGCGATCCGGTTGCCGGGCACTGATCACCGCCAGGCCGTAGGCGCCATGCAACTCGGGGATCGCCGCCTTCAGCGCATCGGCCAGGTCGGCGTGCTCTTGCAGCTTGTGATGCAGCAGATGGACGACGGTTTCGGTGTCGGTATCCGAGCTAAACACATAGCCGAGGCTCTGCAGGCGCTCGCGCAGGGCTTCATGATTTTCGATGATGCCGTTGTGTACCACAGCCAGCTCGTCACCCGGCTCCTTGCCAGAAAAATGCGGGTGAGCATTGCGCTCACAGGGCGCACCGTGGGTGGCCCAGCGGGTGTGGGCGATACCCAAACGACCGAGCAACGGCTCGCCGGCCAGAGCCTGATCCAGCTCGCCCACCTTGCCGCTCCGACGGCAGCGCTGCAGCGTGCCCTCGTGGGTGACAATCGCCACACCGGCGCTGTCATAGCCGCGGTACTCCAGGCGCTTGAGGCCTTCGACCAGGATGGCTGAGATATTCCGTTCGGCGATGGCGCCCACAATGCCACACATAAATTTGCTCCTTACTTGGCTTGAGTCGCGGCGCAGATCAGGTTGACCCCGCGCGCGGCAATCTGTTCACGGGCCTCGGCAGGGAGGCGCTCGTCGGTTATCAGGGTATGGATGCTGCTCCAGGGCAGCTCCAGATTGGGAATCTTGCGGCCAATCTTGTCGGCCTCGACCATGACGATGACTTCCCGCGCCACCTCGGCCATCACCCGGCTAAGACCGAGCAGCTCGTTGAAGGTGGTGGTGCCACGGGCCAGATCGATGCCATCGGCACCGATAAACAGCTGGTCGAAATCGTAGGAACGCAGCACTTGCTCCGCCACCTGGCCCTGGAAGGACTCCGAATGTGGGTCCCAGGTGCCACCGGTCATCAGCAACACCGGCTCGTGCTCCAGCTCACTCAGCGCACGGGCCACGTTCAGCGA
>DAITLT010000485.1:1794-2154 GCA_036835505.1 Pseudomonas sp. | reverse complement strand
GCGCAATGCCAAAATTGCGCGCATGCACAAACGCCAGGAAAAAATTATAATAAAAATCATCGTCGTCATGAGTAATATTGCCAGCGGCCTGCTCCAAGCGCCCCTGGAAAGCCATCTCCGCCATCGGCGCAATACCGGACACCGCCGGCAAGGCGCCACCCGCCTCGATAATCGCCTTCATGCGCACCAGCAACACCCACTGCAACCAGTGCTCGAAAGCCAGGGTATCGACACAAAACGGCTCAACACTGGCCAACGCTTCGGCACTCGGCGCGGTCTCCGCCCACCAGCCCAGGCGCCGCAACTCACGCTCGATCAGCAGCAATTGATCCGCCAGCAACGCATAGCGCGAATCCATTA
>DAITLT010000485.1:258-1784 GCA_036835505.1 Pseudomonas sp. | reverse complement strand
CGAGCCTCGGCGGCACCGGCTGGATCACCCTGACGCTCGCGCGCCTGGGCGATCAACCCCCACAGCCCCGCTTGCAGGGACGGTCGGCCACTGGCGTAGGTCAGACCGCGACGCGCCAACTGCTCGGCTTGTGCCGCATCACCCTGGGCCAGACGCACCTCGGCCAGACGGTAGAGCACCTGCGGCTCACGGGGAGCGATGCGCTGCGCCCGCTCCAAACTCGATGAAGCACCGTTTAAATCACCACCGCCCTGCTGTTGCTGCGCCGTGGTCAACAGCGCCAGAACCGGGCCATCCAGTTGCTCATCCGCCGCCAAAGCGCCGCCCGGAATGCCGCTTGGCGCCATCGGCGCAACCGACGGATAGCCTGGCGCAGTTACCGGTGCGCCCATCACGTTGCTGCTCGGCTGAGCACTGACACTGCCAACAATCGGCCCGGAGCTGGCCGGAAAACTCTGGATCGGCGCACTGCTGGCCGCGCCCCCCGGCACCATGACCACAACCCCGGAATCCTGAGCAATCGCCTGCGGCTGACGCGCCACCGGCGCATTGCTGCCGCGACTGGCCACGCGCTCATCATCGGAGACCGGCGCCCCCGCATCGACCACCGGAATGGCGCCACGCTGCACCGAGGCACAACCACTCATCAGCGCCGTCACTGCCAGAGCAGAAACCAACCATTTGCTCACGTCGAACCTCACTTGATTAATTCAACCAGCCGCGCACCCAGTCCATCACCTCGGCCGCCGGCGCAGGCGCGCCACAGGCACTGCCGGGCGCCGGCTCACTGCCGCGAATATACGGCATCTGCCGCGCCTGCGGACAACTGGCATCGGAGCCTTCACCGGTACGCGGATCAATCCAGGCCATGATCACGTTATCCGGCAGCGGCATGTCCAGCGGCAGCGGATCGGCCTTGCGCATAAACCCGGTCCACACCTGCAAGGCACCGGTAGCGCCGGTCAGCGGCGTCTTGCCGTTGTCATCCCGGCCCAGCCACACCACCGTCAACAAATCCTGACTAAAGCCGGCAAACCAACTGTCCCGCGAGTCGTTGCTGGTCCCCGTCTTGCCAGCCAGATTGAGCGAAGCCGGCAGCTGACTGTAGACCGAGCGCCCAGTGCCTTCACGCATCACCCGCTGCATAGCGTTTTGCACCAGGTAAATGGCACCCGGATCAAAGCGTTGCTGGATATGGAAGGGGTAACGCTTGAGCGGCTCGCCTTCGGCCGTCAACACACTGCGAATGCCCCGCAGCGGCGTATTGAAGCCACCATTGGCCAGGGTCTGGTACATGCCAGCCACTTCCAGCGGCGTCAGCGACCCCGCCCCCAGCAGCATCGACGGATAGGCCGGAAACTCGCGGGACACACCGAGGCGCTCCAGGGTTTTCAGTACCGTCGGCACGCCCAATGCCAGGCCGAGTTTGGCCGTGGACAAGTTGTAAGAGTTGGCCAAGGCTTGGTAAAGGAAGACATTGCCGTGGGCTTGGCGGTCATAGTTCTGCGGCTTCCAGACCTGTCCAT
>DAITLT010000485.1:0-222 GCA_036835505.1 Pseudomonas sp. | reverse complement strand
GCTCAACCAACTGGTCAGGGTGTACTGGCTTGGCCGCTCCAGCGCCGCCAGATAGACCGCGGGTTTGATCAGCGAACCAATCGGTCGCACCGCATCCAGGGCGCGATTGAAGCCAGCGAAGCGCGGCTGGCGACTGCCGATCAAGGCCTGCACCTCACCGCTTTCCGGGCTGGTCACCAGCATTGCCGCTTCGACCTCATCAATGCCCTTGCCGCGCCCGGC
>DAITLT010000484.1:1271-2159 GCA_036835505.1 Pseudomonas sp. | reverse complement strand
GAAGCGGGCCTGCGCGCCGACCTGGCCTCGCGGCAGGTCATGCTGGGTGTCTCCGGCACAGGCTTTGCCTCGAAGGCCGTGGCGGACGTTTCACTCAACGCCTTCTTCGAGAAGCGTGAGGCGCAGGTGGCACGTTTCAACACGGCCGACTATGCCGCCAAGGTCAACCCCAGCGAGGCGGAACTGGAGCAGTTCTACAAGGACAACCAGGCCTTGTTCCAGGCACCCGAAGAAGCCAGCGTTGAATACGTGGTGCTGGATCTCGACGCGGTGAAAAAAGGCATCACGGTCAACGAAGCCGATCTGAAGACCTATTTTGAACAGAACGCGCCAAAGCTGGCAGGCAATGAAGAGCGCCGCGCCAGCCACATCCTGATCGAGGCGCCGGCCTCCGCACCGGCGGCCGACCGCGAAAAGGCCAAGGCGAAAGCAGAGCAACTGCTCGCGGCCGCCAGGAAAGCGCCTGACACGTTTGCCGAGCTGGCCCGCAAGAATTCGCAGGACACCGGTTCTGCCGCAGCCGGCGGCGACCTGGACTTCTTTGCGCGCAATGCCATGGTCAAGCCTTTCGCCGACGCCGCGTTTGCAATGAAGAAGGGCGACATCAGCGAGGTGGTGGAAACCGAGTTTGGTTACCACATCATCAAGCTGACCGACGTCAAGGTCCCGAAACAGAAGACCTACGAAGAGATGAAGCCCGCGCTGGAGGCGGAACTCAGGCAGCAGCTGGCGCAGAAGAAATTTGCCGAGACGGCCGAAACCTTCAGCAACGCGGTGTATGAACAGTCCGACACCCTGCGCCCGATCGCCGAGCGACTCAAGCTCGAGGTCAAGACAGCCGCCAAGTTGACGCGTACCCCCGTGGCAGGCGCCGCCCGCGTGCTGGCC
>DAITLT010000484.1:0-1261 GCA_036835505.1 Pseudomonas sp. | reverse complement strand
CACCCAGTACACCCCCGCCCGGACCTTGCCGCTGGCAGAGGTCAGGGACCGCGTTCGTGCCCGCCTGCAGCAGCAGCGCGGCGCCGAGATGGCCCGCAAGGACGGTGCCGAAAAACTCGCGGCCTGGAAAGCCAGCCCTGCAGCCGCCACGTTCCCGGCGGCGGTGGTGATCTCGCGCGACCAGACGCAGCAGTTGCCCGCGCCGGTGGTCAGCGCCGCGCTCAGCGCAGACGCGGCTGCCGGCCCCGCGCTGGTGGGTGTGGACCTGGGCGCGCAAGGGTACGCCATTGTCCGGGTGACCAAGGTGCTGCCGCGCCCGGCACAAGCCGCCGACATGGCCCAGCAGGACCAGGCCCAGTACACCCAGTGGTGGACCTCCGCGGAAAGCCTGGCGTACTACAACATCCTGAAAGAGCGTTTCAAGGCCGACATCAAGGTGGCCAAGCCCGCTGCGCAGAAAGCCGGCGCATAAAGCCGCGGTCGCGGCGCCTAAGGCGCGCAGTTCCCGCTATAATGTGAGGCTTCGGTGGCTGTAGCTCAGTTGGTAGAGTCCAGGATTGTGATTCCTGTTGTCGTGGGTTCGAGCCCCATCAGCCACCCCAGTATTTCAAGAAAAAAGCCCCTGCAAAGGGGCTTTTTTCTTGGGCGGTGCGCAAGCGTGGTTCAGGCGCTCAGGGGGGCCAGGCCGGACAGGCGCCAGTATTCCCTGACTTCCTCGAGCCTGGCTTCGAAATCACGAAAGTCGAGCGGCTTGCTGACGTAGCTGTTGAGTCCGCCTTTCAGGGCCAAAATCACGTCAGACTGCTCGCTCGCCGAGGTCAGCATGACCACCGGGACGAAAAAGGTGCGGGGATCCTCGCGCATGCACTGCAGCACCTGCAGGCCGTTCAGTTTGGGCAGGCCGAGGTCCAGCAGGACGAGTTCGGGCTGTTCGTCGGGGTTGCGGTCGCTGTAGGGGCCCTGGCAGAACAGGTAGTCCAGGGCTTCCTGACCGTCGCGGGCCACCACGATGTGGTGGGACGCCCCGTTTTCCTCGAGGATGGTCAGGGTCAGTTCAAGGTGGTCCGGATTGTCTTCCACCACCAGCAAGGTTGGCATGCCCATTGGCTTCCCCGATTGCTAAGGAACTGCCAATATACCCCCAAAATATGCGGTGTCAGGGGATGTGCTGCGTCGATTGCTGCGTAACAGTTCCACGCCCGGCCGCCGGGGAACCCGAGGGGACCCGGGTTGGTCCTCCTCAGTTCACCATCACCAGTTT
>DAITLT010000483.1:230-2189 GCA_036835505.1 Pseudomonas sp. | reverse complement strand
TGTATAGACCGGGGACATAGGTGACAGGTGTGCGGGGACATGGTTGACACTTTCCGGCGAATTTGCCGGAGGGTCACCATGCCTTGGAAAGCACAAGACACCATGAGTCTGAAACAGGAATTTGTTGCACTGGCGACGAAAGACGGCGCCAACCGTCGCGAGCTGTGCCGGCGCTTCGGGATCAGCCCGCAGACGGGCTACAAATGGCTGCAGCGCCATGGCGCCGAAGGCGACGCCGGGCTGGCAGAACGCTCGCGCAGGCCGCTGAGCAGTCCGGGCGCCTCGCCCGCTTCGATCGAGGAGCCCGTGCTGGCCCTGCGCCGCCAGCACCCGGCCTGGGGCGGGCGCAAGATCAGCCGGCGGCTGCGCGATCTGGGCTTGGCCCAGGTGGCGCCCAGCACCGTGACGTCCATCCTGCATCGCCACGGACTCATCACCCTTGAGGCCAGCCAGGCGGCAGCACACTGGCAACGCTTTGAACGCGAGGAGCCCAATGCGCTGTGGCAAGCAGACTTCAAGGGCCATTTCGACATCCCGCAGGGGCGCTGCTCGCCGCTGACGATACTGGACGATCACTCGCGCTTTAACGTAGCGCTTCAGGCCTGCGGGCAGACCGATACGCACACGGTGCAGGCGCAGATGAGGCGCGCCTTCGAGCGCTACGGGCTCCCGGCGCAGATCAACTTTGACAATGGCGCGCCGTGGGGCGCGCCGCGCTCGCCCGGGCAGTTGACGGAGCTGGGCGTGTGGCTGGTCAAGCTCGGCATCCGGGTGAGCCACAGCCGCCCGCATCACCCCCAGACCAACGGCAAGGACGAGCGGTTTCATCGCACCCTCAAGGCCGAAGTGCTCAACGGCCGCACCTTCGACAGCTTTGAGCGGGTGCAGACGGCGCTGGATCACTGGCGCGGGGTCTACAACCACGAGCGCCCCCATGAAGCGTTGCAGATGGCTGTGCCGGCCAGCCGCTACAGGCACAGTCCGAGGCGCTTTCCTGCAGGCATGCCGCAACCGCAATATGCGCCGCACGACGAGATCAGGCAGGTGGGCTGGTTCGGGGAACTGAGGTTTCGCGGCAATAGCTACAAGCTGTCCAGCGCGTTACACGGGCAGGCCGTCGCAGTGCGTGCGCGGGATGGCCAGGACGGCGTGTTTGATGTCTATTTCGCACACCACCATTGCCTGGAAATTGACTTGAGACAGCCGGCTGTGGATTAATTCAAACCGTCAACCATGTCCCCGTACACCTGTCCACCATGTGTCCGGTCTATACAGCGACGCAAAAAGAAAGTGAGTTGCCGCCGGGCAACCCCCGGCTTGCAGGCGAACAGCGAACAGTGGACGCAAAGGCGGCTTCGACCCTTCGACAAGCTCAGCCCGAACGGGCAGAAAAAACTAAACCTCAGCCGCCCGCTTGTAAGCCTGCGCCGCAGCCACCGCATCACCACGCTGCTCGGCCAGCAGTGCCAGCGCGCGCCAGGCATTGCGGTGCAGGGTGCCGTCCTGCAGGGCCAGCACGGCCTGGGACAGCAACTGCTGGGCCTTGCCCCAGAGCTGGCGCTTCAGGCAGGCCATGCCCGCGAGGTACTGGACATTGGCATCGCGCGGCCGCAGTTGCTGCGCCGTCTCGATGCGTGCCAGCCAGGCGGCGTCGATGGAGTCCAGCCCCTGCTCGAGCACCTGGATCAGCTTGATGCGCTGGGAGTCGCTGACCTCGGAGTGCGGCCGCATCACCGGCTCCCAGACCTGCAGCAGCCAGCTGCGGGCCAGGTCGGCGTCGCCGTGCAGCGCCATCAGGCGCGCGGCGGCGTGAATCACCAGCTCGGGCATGGCGCGCTCGCTGGCGTCAAGGGACTGCCAGGCGGTCTGCAGCTGCGCCGGATCATGGGCGCCGCCGAGCAGCTCGAGTGCCAGTCCGCGCACAATGCTTTGCGCGGCAGCGGGTGAAAAAGCCCGGTG
>DAITLT010000483.1:0-220 GCA_036835505.1 Pseudomonas sp. | reverse complement strand
CAGCAGGCGCGCGGTTTCCAGCGCCTGTGAAATCTGCCCAGCCTGGCGCGTGGCGCGCAGCTTGGTGCGCAGTGCCAGTGTGCGGCGCGACGCGCCCTGCGGCAACTGGTTGAGCAGCGCCAGCGCGCCGAGCGGGTCCCGGTCGTCAAGTGCCCAGCGCGCGGCACGCAACTGCACGCCTTCGCGGGTCTCCTGGGCTATCCGGTGGCTGCTGACCTCC
>DAITLT010000482.1:0-2201 GCA_036835505.1 Pseudomonas sp. | reverse complement strand
TCCCCCAGGCCGAGGTGCTGGTTCACCCGGACCCGCAAAGCGTGCTGCCGGCCGCGACATAAGCAGGGCACACACCGGCGCAACAAAAACAAAAAGGGCGTCCCGTGGGACGCCCTTTTCGCTTTCATCCGGCACTGGCGAGGGTAGCGCGCTGTGCATCGCAGGCCCACCATGACCTCGCCACGGCGCCGCCTCTCCTGCCAGCTTGTCGAGCTTGGCAAATCCATATTCTCACCAAGGAAAAGACGCCCCCGAGCATTGCGTCGCCAAGCCTAATTGCTCGAAAGATCATGGATAACAGGTCTTTCTCCGTATAAAAGCCATCTATTTATCGTCATTCAATACATACAATTCAATTACTTAAGCCCTCAATATTGGCTCCAGCGACGACAACAAAAGTCCACGCACAAGCAGTCGACCACCCCACTAAAAATCAATAAGCAAATATTAATCAGTGCTACGCGCTTCACACTTTTAACGGTTGCCTGACACCCCGCACGGGTCTAGGATGCCCACCTCACAAGGACATGCGCAACTTGTTGCACATTTAACTGCGCAACTTCTTGCGCACTTTCTACGCCGCACATGACGCACGGCAAAGTTGCACTGCCGTCTCATTGTTTATACGTGTAGACATTCGAGTCATGGAATGACCTATTCAAACAAGCTCACCGCTCATTATTTAGCGCTGGCCAAGCTTCCTATCAACGAAGGGAACTTCGCCGGTGATGACGTGCGTTATTCAAGCGCATATGAAGTTCTCGAAAACGAGCTGGGCAAGGCCACCGCGGTGCACGAAACTGCCGCGATCGACTGGCAAAAAGTCCGCGAAAACAGCGAGATACTACTCAGCGCCCACTCCAAGGATTTGCGCGTTGCCGCCTGGCTGATCTGGGGGCTGTACCAGCGCGAATCCTTCCCCGGCCTGCAGGCCGGCTTCAGTCTGCTGCACTACCTGTGCATCAACCATTGGAGCGAGCTGCACCCCCGTAAGGCGCGCACCCGTGCCGCCGCCATCAGCTGGCTGATTCCACGCCTGGAACAAGCGCTGGCCGAGCACGTACCGATTGGCGAGCAACTGCCACTGTTCCGCAGCCTGGCCGAACAACTGCGCGCCCTGGAAGCCTGCCTGGCCGAACACCTGGGTGAAGATGCGCCACTGCTGCTGCCGCTGTGCCGGCGCCTGGATGAGCTGGTCAAGCGCGCCAGCCAGGGTCAGCCAGAGCCAGGTTCGGTCGGCGCGGCGATTGCCCAGGTCAAACAGGCCGCCAGCCAGATGCTCACCCCTGGCGCGCCAGTGGAAAGTGAAAAGGAAGCGCACAAGAGCCTGCGCAGCCTGCAAGACCAGGCCCGCCCGCTCTGCGCCTATTGGCTGAAACAAAAAGCCAGCGACCTGCGCGCCCTGCGCCTGGCACGGACCCTGCTCTGGCTGCCCATCGACAGCCTGCCTGAACGCAACAGCGAGCAAATCACCGCGCTGCGCGGCCTACCGACGGACAAGCTGGCCAGCTACCAGGAGCGCTACCAGAACGGTCAGTACGCCGATCTGCTAGTCGATCTGGAAGCCAGCATCGCCCGCGCGCCGTTCTGGCTCGACGGCCAGCATCTGGTCTGGCAGTGCCTGCACGAGCTGGACGCTGAGCAAGCGATACGCGAGGTGGAAATCCAGCTCGCGCTGTTTATGCAGCGCATGAGCGGCCTGGAAGAGCTGCGTTTCCACGACGGCAGCGCCTTTGCCGATGCGCAAACCCGCGCCTGGCTCAGCGCTCATGTGATGCCGCATGTGCAGGCGCCAGTCAGCGAAAGTGCCCCTGCGGCCAACGACGGCAACGCACTGCCGGCCTGGGATATCGCCCTGCAGGAAACGCTGCCCAGGCTGCGCAAGGACGGCCTGAAAAGCGCCGTGCAGCAACTCAAGCTCGGCCTGGCCAAGGCACGCGGCGGCCGCGAACGCTTCTTCTGGCAGCTAACCCTGGCGCGCCTGTGCTACAGCGCGAAGAAATACGAACTGGCCAAGACCCAACTCGAATCGCTCGACCAGACGCTACAGGCCACCGGCCTCGGCGACTGGGAACCCGATCTCGCCCTCGACGTGCTGCGCATGCTGCACAGCTGTTGTGAGCTGCTGCCGCAGAACCATGCGGTACGTGAAAGCAAGGAAGAGATCTACCGCAGGTTGTGCCACCTCGATCTTGAAGTGG
>DAITLT010000481.1:0-2205 GCA_036835505.1 Pseudomonas sp. | reverse complement strand
CGGATTACCCCAACCGTCGCCAGTTCGTCGCCGACTGCATCCAGTTGACGCCCGAGCAGGCCGACCAGTTCCAGTGGCTGCCGCCCACCTGCGCCTATCGCCTGGTGGCCGAGGGCAAGGACCTGCTGCTCTGGCACCACCTGGTTTGCGGCGACCCGCAGGCCGTACACCACGAACGAATCTCCCAGTCCGGGCGCATGCTCAGTGAAAACAGCGTGGCCGAGAATGACTGGGAGGATTACCTGATTTTTCGCTCCGGCTAACAGGCCGTTGAAAAACTACCTGCGTTGGCAATACTGCGTTAAAAACGGCCTCAAAATGCTCATTTACAACTCGTAAACTCCGCTTTTTCGGCCGTTTTTGCCTTGTCTTGCCTGCCTCGCCTACATTTTTCAACGGCCTGCTGAGTCGCAGTTAGCGAGCAAACGGCAACAGCCCCCAATTACGGAGAAGCACCATGCACCTGCGCCTGAACGCCCTGTTGTCCGTCGGCTTGTTGGCCCTGAGCGCGCCCCTGTGGGCGGCCAAGCGGGTGGATCTGGATTACCAGGTGCGCTTCTTGCCGGCCACCGATGAGGCCGAGGTGCGCCTGACCCTGGCCAAGGGCGAGTTGATCCACAGCCTGACGTTTGCGCTGGGTACCACCGGCCAGTATCGCGACTTCAAGGTTGACGGCCAGTGGGCTGAAGACAACAACGGTCGCGCCACCTGGATGCCGGCCAAAGGCCCGGCCAGCCTCAGTTATCGGGTGCGCATCAGCCAGCCAAAGGACTCGGGTGCCTACAGCGCACGGATGACCGCCGACTGGGCGCTGTTGCGCGGCGACGACCTGGTGCCGGCGGCCCAGCTCAAACAGGACGACAACGTGGAAATGGTCGCGCGCCTGCAGTTTGAACTGCCCGAAGGCTGGAAGGCGGTGGAAACCGGCTGGCCACGGATCGGCAAGAACCGCTTTCGCATCGACAACCCCTCGCGCAAATTTGATCGGCCGATTGGCTGGATCATCGCCGGCAACATCGGCACCCGCCGCGCGCACCTGGGTGAAACCGATGTGACCATCGCCGCACCGATTGGCCAGGGCATGCGCCGCATGGACGTGCTGACCCTGCTGACCTTTGTTTGGCCGGAAGCCCAGGCGGTGTTCCCCCGTGATCCGCGCAAGCTGCTGGTGGTCGGCGCGGCCGACCCGATGTGGCGTGGCGGCCTGTCGGCGCCCAACTCGCTGTTTATGCACGCCGAGCGGCCGCTGGTCAGCGAAAACGGCACCAGTTCGGTGGTGCATGAGCTGGTTCATGTGCTCAGCGGCATCCGCGATACCGATGCCAGCGACTGGATCAGCGAAGGCCTGGCCGAGTATTACGCCATTGAACTGCTGCGCCGCGCCGGCGGCATGACCGAGCCGCGTTACCAGCAGGTGCGCAAGAAGTTGCTGCACTGGGGCCTGAAAGTCACCAGCCTGCGCGGCGAACACTCCAACGGCGCGATCACCGCGCGCTCGGTGGTGCTGTTGCAGGAGCTGGACAAGGAAATCCGCCAGGTCAGCGAAGGGCGTTATTCCCTCGACGACGTAGCCCGCGGCCTGATGCGCATGGACAAGGTCAGCACCCAAGACCTCATCGAACTCAGCGAGAGCCTGCTGGGCAAACCCTCGAAAGTGCTCAACAGCAAACTGCTGCGCAAACCTAAAGCGGCTTGATGGTCTCTAGCGCGAGAACTGCGGGCCGGACTTGGTATTCAGGCCCTTGGCCAGGCGGTCATAGAGCACCACATTGACCGTCGCGGCCAGGTTCATGCAGCCCTGGGTGGGGATGTAGATCACGTCCTCACACCACTCCAGTACGTCCTTGCCGAGGGAGCCATCTTCCGGGCCAAAGATGTAAATGGCGCGATCCGGGTGGGTGTATTCCGGCAGGGGGCGGGCGCCTTCGATCAGCTCTACGGCCACGGGCGTGCAACCCAGCGGAATGATCTTCTGCAAATCATCGATACCGATCAGCGGGATGTCCTGGTGGATCATCTTGGTGTCGGTGGCAAATTCCTGGGCGCGGGCATAACGCTTGCCGGTGTAAAACACCGAATTGACCCCGTAGCAGCCAGCGGCGCGCATCACCGAGCCGACGTTCTCCGGGGACTTGGGGTTGAATAAACCAATGCAGCTGTAGCGTCTGTTGGCCACGGGTGGATGCTCTTGCGCAAAGCGCGCGA
>DAITLT010000480.1:0-2211 GCA_036835505.1 Pseudomonas sp. | reverse complement strand
CCTTGTTCCAGGCCCAGTAACCCAGCGGCAGAAAGAACAGGATGAATTTCTCGTAACCCAGGTAACTGAAGCCGTGCATCAGCGTGGTCAGCCAGTCGTGACGCAGCGGCAGCACCCAGGACAGGTCGTGGAGGAGTTCGGGCATGCTCAATCTCTTGTTCGATGGTGCGCCAGGCGCAAGGTCAGGCAGTGTCGCCGCCGTCTGCATGCCGCGCAATCCTCGGCACCACTGCCATGATGGCCGACAACCGCCATAGAGGTGTTCAGGCCGCTTGGGGCATATCGGTGCTTCGGGTAAACTGCCGCATCTTTTGCCCCATGAACGCGATGCGCCTGATGCCGACGACCTTCCACGAATTCCCCCGCCAGCGCCCTGTAACGCCCCTGCTTGACCGTGCGAGCACGCCGGACGGGCTGCGCCGCCTGGGTGAAAACGAGCTGGAAGGCCTGGCCAACGAGTTGCGCCAGTACCTGCTGTACACGGTCGGGCAAACCGGCGGGCACTTCGGCGCCGGCCTCGGCGTGATCGAGCTGACCATCGCCCTGCATTATGTGTTCGACACCCCCGACGACCGCCTGGTGTGGGACGTCGGCCACCAGGCCTACCCGCACAAGATCCTCACCGGCCGCCGCGAGCAGATGGGCACCCTGCGGCAGAAGGACGGCATCGCCGCCTTCCCACGGCGTAGCGAGAGCGAGTACGACACCTTTGGCGTCGGCCACTCCAGCACCAGCATCAGCGCGGCGCTGGGCATGGCCATTGCCGCCCGCCTACAGGGCAGCAAGCGCAAGGCCGTGGCGGTAATCGGCGACGGCGCGATGACCGCCGGCATGGCCTTCGAGGCGCTCAACCACGCCTCGGATGTGGGCGCCAACATGCTGGTAGTGCTCAACGACAACGACATGTCGATCTCCAACAACGTCGGCGGGCTGTCCAACTACCTGGCCAAGATCCTCTCCAGCCGCACCTACGCGAGCATGCGCGAGGGCAGTAAAAAAGTGTTGTCGCGCTTACCCGGCGCCTGGGAAATTGCCCGCAAGACCGAAGAACACGCCAAAGGCATGCTGGTCCCCGGCACCCTGTTCGAAGAGTTGGGCTGGAACTACATCGGCCCCATCGACGGCCACGACCTGCCGACGCTGATCACCACCCTGCGCAATATGCGCGACCTGGATGGCCCGCAGTTCCTGCATATCAGCACCAAAAAGGGCAAGGGTTTCGCCCCGGCCGAACTGGACCCGATCGGCTACCACGCGATCACCAAGCTGGAGCCGCTCAACGCCCCAGTGGTGCAGCCGGTTATCCACAAGCCGATCAGCGGCCCGAAATACTCCGCCGTGTTCGGCCAATGGCTGTGTGACATGGCCGAGCAGGATGCGCGCCTGGTCGGCATCACCCCGGCAATGAAGGAAGGCTCCGATCTGGTGGCGTTCAGCCAGCGCTTCCCGCAACGTTACTTCGACGTGGCGATTGCCGAGCAGCACGCCGTAACCCTGGCCGCGGGCATGGCCTGCGACGGCATCAAGCCGGTGGTGGCGATCTACTCGACCTTCCTGCAGCGCGCCTATGACCAGTTGATCCACGACGTCGCGGTGCAGCACCTCGACGTGCTGTTCGCCATCGACCGCGCCGGCCTGGTCGGCGAAGACGGCCCGACCCACGCCGGCAGCTTCGACCTGTCGTACCTGCGCTGCATCCCCGGCATGCTGATCATGACCCCCAGCGATGAAAACGAACTGCGCCGCATGCTCACCACCGGCCACCTGTTCAATGGCCCCGCCGCCGTGCGCTACCCGCGTGGCAGCGGGCCGAACGCACGGATCGAGCAAGCGCTGACGCCGCTGGAAATCGGCAAGGGCGTAGTGCGCCGTCAGGGCCAGAAAACCGCCCTGCTGGTGTTCGGCGTGCAGTTGGCCGAGGCCCTGCAGGTCGGGGAATTGCTCGATGCCACGGTGGTCGATATGCGCTTCGTCAAACCCCTGGACGAAACCCTGCTGCGCCAACTGGCGGCCGAGCATGAGCTGCTGGTGACCATCGAGGAAAACAGCATCATGGGTGGCGCAGGCTCCGCGGTCAGCGAGTTCCTCGCCAGCGAAAATCTGCTCAAGCCGATCCTCCACCTGGGCTTGCCGGACTACTACGTCGAGCACGCCAAACCGAGCCAGATGCTCGCCGAATGTGGCCTCGACGCAGCCGGCATCGAAGCCGCC
>DAITLT010000479.1:0-2214 GCA_036835505.1 Pseudomonas sp. | reverse complement strand
TGACCCTGCACGCCTCCAAGGGCCTGGAATATCCCTCGGTGTATATCCTCGGCGTAGAGGAAGAAATTCTCCCGCATCGCTCCAGCATCGAGGCCGACACCGTCGAGGAAGAACGGCGCCTGGCCTACGTCGGCATCACCCGCGCCAAACGCAACCTGACCATGACCTTTGCCGCCAAGCGCAAGCAGTACGGTGAAATCATCGAGTGCAGCCCAAGCCGCTTCCTCGACGAACTGCCGCCCGAAGACCTGGTCTGGGAAGGCCAGGATGACGCCCCGCCTGAGGTAAAAGCCGCCACCGGCAACTCGGCACTAGCCAACATGCGCGCCCTGCTGAAAAAATAGCCGGGAGCTATTTTTAACGTTGCGCAGCGACGGCCCGCAGGGTGGCCGCCAGGGAGAGCCGGCCGCAAAAGTAAGCCCATCGCGTAGCCCGCGTAGCCCGCGTAGCCCGCGTAGCCCGCGTAGCCCGGATGCAATCCGGGAAAACCGCCCCGGATTGCATCCGGGCTACCACCTCACGCCATCAGCGCCACCCACAAACCAGCGGCACAAAGCCTGAAAAGTCACAGAACTATCTATTAGTCCCTGACGCAATATCGACTATGAGTGGCAAATGATCACTGTGCTCTAGCCAATGCTCAGCAGCACCGATGGATATGCGGGCACCGACCTTAAGCATTTCAGACAGAAATGCATAATCGATGTGATAGGGGTTCTCCGGCTTCCGATGCAGGAAGAATGTTGGCTGGGTCTCGGCCCCTTGGACCTCTCCAGCTTGAGCATGGTAGAGGCTATGAAGCCCCAGACTCTCAAGCTCCTTAACCACATCCGAGTGGTTCCACCAACGATCCCAAACATCCCAACAGGCATTGCTGTTGAGGTCGCCGATGACGATCGCCTTCGGTGTGGCCAAATGCGCTTTATGTGACTGAAGCCATTTGTAGAGCTGCCCGATGTATTTAAACGTCGGGGAATCAGCCTCTTTTGTCCAAACCGCGAGCAGCGTGATTTCATCAACCATAAGCGGCAAAAACAACTGCAAGCGCCCTGAGTCGAGATTCAGAGGCTCAAGTCGCACATCCGGCCCGGCAAAAACACCAAGACCCTTATGCCTGCTGCCACCTGTCCAGAGGTAGTTGGTTGCCCAGTGCTTGTAGTGCAAATCCTGACTATGAGCCGGATCTTCACATTCCTGGATCACCAGGACGTCTGCATTCAGCTCTTTCAATAGGTGACTCTTTTTCCGAAAGGCACCGTTGCAGTTCCAACTCACAATTCGCATTCAGGTGGGTATTCCTTTGCCGTGGCCGATTGCCCGAGCCAGTCTATCCCGCACCCACAAACCAGCGGACACAAAAAACCGCCCGAAGGCGGTTTGTTTGGCGCGGCGCTGTTACAGGCCGGACATCTTCTTGATTGCGCTCTTCAGCTCGTCATCCGAGCAAGTGCCGCAAGTGCCCTTCGGCGGCATGGAGTTGACCCCGGCAATCGCCGACTGCAACAGACCATCGAGGCCGCCCTTGGCGCTGGCGCGCGCCTTCCAGTCGGCATCGCCCATCTTCGGGGCACCGAGTACGCCTGCGGTATGGCAGGCGCCACAGTATTTGCCGATCACGTCGTCAGCCGACATGGCCGCAGCGCCGGCGGCGGCGGCAACGGCGCCGACCCCCTTGCACTCTTGGCCGCTTACGCAGACCTGGCCAACCGGCTTGATGCGCTCGGCAATCGCTGCTTCGTCGACAGTCGCGGCCTGAGCGCTAACCGCCCACAGGGCCAATACGGCAACAGGTGCCGCCAGGAGTTTCTTGATCAGGTTCACTCGTACACCCTCATGGTGGCTAGTCAGGCCCGCGGCCACGGATTTCGCGGGCGGCGGGAGTATAACGGTTCATCCGCGGCACCGAAACAACCCAAGATGTCGCAGGATTGCCTCGCCGCACAGCCGCCGGCCCTGGCGTGCGGCGGATCTGGCGGCGCCGCGGGCGAGCCAGCCCCGGCTTAGAAGTTGGCCGGGGTGGTGGCGCTGATCAGCCGGGCGGGCTGGTCAAAGGGGTTGCGAAAGCGGTGGGCCTTGGTGCTTTCGAAATAGTAGCTGTCGCCACTTTCGAGGATGAAAATTTCGCTGCCCACGGTCAGCTCTAGGCGCCCTTCCACCAACACGCCGGCCTCTTCGCCTTCGTGATTGAGCATCTCGTCGCCGGTATCGGCGCCC
>DAITLT010000478.1:0-2217 GCA_036835505.1 Pseudomonas sp. | reverse complement strand
CGGCGCGCCGCCGTGGCGAAGACATCATCGACTTCAGCATGGGCAACCCCGACGGCGCCACGCCGGCGCATATCGTCGAGAAACTGGTGCAGGTCGCCCAGCGCGAAGACACCCACGGCTACTCCACTTCGCGTGGCATCCCACGCCTGCGCCGCGCCATCGCGCACTGGTACAAAGACCGCTACGCCGTCGATATCGACCCGGACAGCGAAGCCATTGTCACCATCGGCTCCAAGGAAGGCCTGGCGCACCTGATGCTGGCCACCCTGGACCATGGCGACACGGTGCTAGTGCCCAACCCCAGCTACCCGATCCATATCTACGGTGCAGTGATTGCCGGCGCCCAGGTGCGCTCGGTGCCGCTGATTCCCGGCGTGGACTTTTTCGTCGAGCTGGAAAAGGCCATCCGCGAAAGCATCCCCAAGCCGAAGATGATGATTCTCGGCTTCCCCTCCAACCCCACCGCCCAGTGCGTGGAACTGGAGTTCTTCGAGCGCGTGGTGGCCCTGGCCAAGCAGTACGACATCCTCGTAGTCCACGACCTGGCCTACGCCGACATCGTCTTCGACGGCTGGAAGGCACCGTCGATCATGCAGGTGCCCGGCGCCAAGGATATTGCGGTGGAGTTTTTCACCCTGTCCAAGAGCTACAACATGGCCGGTTGGCGGATCGGCTTTATGGTTGGCAACAAGGAGCTGGTCAACGCCCTGGCGCGAATCAAGAGCTACCACGACTACGGCACCTTCACCCCGCTGCAAGTGGCCGCCATTGCCGCACTGGAAGGCGACCAGCAATGCGTGCGCGACATCGCCGAGCAGTACAAGCAGCGCCGTGACACCATCGTCCGCGGCCTGCATGACGCCGGCTGGATGGTCGAGAACCCCAAGGCGGCGATGTACATCTGGGCCAAGATCCCTGAACCCTACGCTCACCTGGGGTCGCTTGAATTCGCCAAGAAACTGCTCAGTGACGCCAAGGTCTGCGTCTCTCCGGGCATTGGTTTTGGCGATTACGGCGATGATCATGTGCGCTTCGCCCTGATTGAAAACCAGGATCGCATCCGCCAGGCCGTGCGCGGCATCAAGGCCATGTTCCGCGCCGACGGCTTGATGCCGGCCAGCCTGGCACGCAAATCCGGCACGCCCCAGGATTAACCGGCCAGCAATCGCCAGCCACCCACCACACCGCGGCGCACCGGCTTTGTCGGCGCGCCACGGCCAAACCGGCACAGAGCTGATAAACTGCCCGCCGTTGGCCGTCTAACTCTTACAGAGAGCAACACCTTGGAACTGTTCAAAGAATTCACCTTCGAATCGGCACACCGCCTCCCCCACGTACCGGCCGGGCACAAGTGCGGACGCCTGCATGGCCACTCGTTCCGCGTCGCCATTTATATCGAAGGCGATGTCGATCCACAGACCGGCTGGATTCGCGACTTCTCCGAGATCAAGGCCATCTTCAAGCCGCTCTACGAGCGTCTCGATCACAATTACCTGAACGATCTGCCCGGCCTCGACAACCCCACCAGCGAAAACCTCGCCAAGTGGATCTGGCAAGAACTCAAGCCACTGCTGCCCGAGCTCTCGCGCATTCGTATTCACGAAACCTGCACCAGCGGCTGCGAATACCGCGGCGACTGACCGCGCCTCGTCTCGCTGACTCGCCTCCAACCCCATGTCACCCGCCCACAACCGAGGCGCTGCATCTGCAGCGCCAAACGGACGCGCTGCGCCTGACGAAGCCGCTTGTGGGCACTCTTTCCGGGGAAAATCCGCGGGTAAAAGCCTATGTCCCAGTTACGTGGTGTACGGCGCTTTTGTAGGGTGGGTTAGGCGCGAACCACGGCCTGCCCGCAACGCAGAACCCGACCGCGGCGTAACCCACCATGGCGCTCGACCGGCAAGCCGCATGCGGGGTTAGGCGGCGCCGGGCTTGCGCGGCGATGCAAGTAAGCAGCGTCTGCGCCGCTAAGCCAGCCTACGCATGACCAGGCTCCAGATATCGTCCGGCCCACAGGGCTCAACATATAACGAGTACATACCCATAAAAAACCGCAGCCTAGGCTGCGGTTTTTTATGACGCGCTCGGTTTAGTGAGCGAACAACGAGTTGCCTACCTTGCCCGCCAGTTTCTCAGGCTTGATCAGGAAACGCGCCAGGGCCGGCAGCAGCCACAAGGCACCGAACATGTTCCACAGCAACATGAAGGTCAGCATCA
>DAITLT010000477.1:0-2220 GCA_036835505.1 Pseudomonas sp. | reverse complement strand
TGGATGCGCTCCACCTGGTTGAGCGCTTTGCCAAGGTCAGCAGTCAGCCGTGCCGTCTTGACCAGGTGTTCTCCGAACGCCGCGATCAGTCCGCGGTGCGTCTTCATGGCCGCCGAATTGACGTCCGCACCCACCCACAGCATGCAGCATGGGCGGCATCGAACATCGCGTAGTA
Organism: Pseudomonas sp.; assembly: GCA_036835505.1. GTDB lineage: Bacteria > Pseudomonadota > Gammaproteobacteria > Pseudomonadales > Pseudomonadaceae > Aquipseudomonas. The sequence continues at coordinate 2,045 of DAITLT010000477.1, read as the reverse complement.
AGCACGATTGCAGGCTCCGTCCACGTCTCCGGCGTCGAGTAAGAGCTTCGCTGATGCGACTGCCCGCGAAGCCTTCCCCAGGCAACTTCCCAAGTAATAGGGCAGGACGCAGTTTTCCTTCTTGCAGGTCGGTCTGCGGAAATCGAAACAGAACGACTTGGCCCGCCCGCTTCATTCGAAAATAACTTTCAAATCAGCAGGGCCGTACAAACTCTCTTCCTCTTCCAGGCCACGCATGGCCGAAGACAATGACAGCGAGGACCATTCCCGCGTCTCTCGTCGTTCAGCTTTCATCAGCAAGTACTGAACAAAATCAAGCAATTCTTCCCGAAAAGCATCGGGCAGTTTTCGGACGTTCTGGTAAATCTTGTCATCAAGTGTCATGGCTACTTACTCCGCTGATTCTCGGGGCTATTTTATACCGCCTCGAATTCTCTCTCAGTGCTGAATAATGAGTGCTGAGTGCGAAGTGCTAAGCCTTGCGTTTCAGTGAGGCCCTGAGGCCGCCGATAATGCGCCCCACTTCTTCCGCCTGGGCGCGCGCATTTTCGAACTGCTCGTTGCTGATATACCCCGTATCCAGCGCGACATAAAGCTGCGAGCGAACCTCGGCGCAGGATGCCTTGGCGACGACGCGAAACTGATGAAACTCCGACTTGCCGGCCCGCTCGAATCCTTCCGCGATGTTGGACATGATGGATACCGTGGCCCGCTGGATCTGATCGCGTAATCCGAAATCCCGCGCAAACCTGACGACTTCCTTGACGCTCTCGTCTTCCCAGCGAATTTTCATGCCACAAGGGTTATTTCTTGACGCCGGCCCCCCGACTCAAAAATCAAAGCGCCGTGGTCCCTCGTCAGTTGCTCATTTGCATTCAGCAACTCGACGCCGTAGACGGTCCCGTCCGGGGCAATATCAATGTTCATGTCGTCGCTGATCTTGATGGTCGTCACTTGCCCCAGCTTTTCCTGGAACCGTATGTATGCAACATTGTATTTCGGATCGTAAGTAAGTTTCATAACAGCCTCTGCCCATCAATAAAATTTCACGATTACCGTGATAACCAACCATCCCTTTCTTCAACGGCGTACGCCTCAACCTGTTTTGTCGAGTAGCCGAGCGCAACGAGCATCCCTACGTTCACTACCGTGCCCGTCGCGCCGGTGTCGAGCCCCAGCCGTAGCACACCGCTGCCGTTAGGTCCCCACAACTCTGCGCGAACGATGATCAGGCCTTGCTGCGGGTCGAATGGGACACTCACAGCACGATCGCCGTGTCTTCCGGCATTTTGCCGGTGTACAGAATGGCGAAGCGCTCGGGATGCATTTCCACAACCTTCCGATAGATTTCGTCGCGATCCTTGCTGTGCCAGCGTACTTTGCCACCCTGAACTTCCAAGGCTTCATTGGTTTGCGGCTCTTCGACCAGGACCCACTCCGACTGAAATTGGGCTTCAATCTGCGCTATGGTCAGGACTTTGTCCATGGTCGTGACTCGCGGTTCGTCCCCCGCAAGGGGGGATTGAAAGGAATGGTTCGGATCACGTGGTTCGTTGTTCGTTGGTCGTTGGTCGTTACGGGCCGGATTTAGGCCCACTCAGTCCGGCTAAGGCAAAATTTCAAGCCGCTTGCCGGTCTTGGTGCGGTAGATCTCAAAATCAGCGCGGTCAAGCGTGATGATTTGATGCAGTCCGGTATGCTCTGCCGCCCAGATCATGGAAGCGTCCGCGATCTGCATGGGCCGGTCAGCATACTTTCGCATCAGATCGGACACTCTCAGCGCCGCACCATCCATGCCCAGAACGCGCCAGCGCGAACCGCCGAGCCACGCCAGGAGCACGGGCGCCAGATGCTCCGGAATCATGTGACAGGCTTCAGTGACCACCGGCCATGTGGTGACCAGCTCGCCGAAAAAAACGCCCAAGACTCGGTTGACCGCTGGATTGGCCGTTTCTCGACGGTTGGCAAGAGCGATCAGAGCGCCCGAATCAACGAGCAGTCCCGGCTTTGCCACGCAGCTTTTCTTTCAGGTATTTTTTTCGATT
>DAITLT010000476.1:0-2232 GCA_036835505.1 Pseudomonas sp. | reverse complement strand
GGTCTATCAGCAGGGCGGGCTCGCCGCGTTTCAGGCCCATGAGCGCAAGTCGGCAAGAGAGCCGCTGGTTGGCGGCCCGTTCAAGCCGTTTCTGGCGGCCTTGAATCGCTTGCAGCAAGAGTTCCCCGAAGCCAGTTGCCCGATTCGTACCGCACTGGTTACCGCGCGTTCGGCACCGGCCCATGAACGGGTGATTCGCACCCTGCGTGAGTGGGACATCCGCCTGGATGAGTCCTTCTTTCTCGGTGGCTTGGAGAAGTCGGCAATCCTGGAAACCTTCGGTGCCGATATGTTTTTCGATGATCAGGCTGGCCATTGCGAGAAGGCCAGCGGGGTGGTCGCCACCGGTCATGTTCTGCACGGGGTCAGTAACGAGATTTAGAACAGACCCGCGACGCGCCCGGCGGCAACCGCTTTGGCGCGGCGCTGCTACGCTCTATTGCAGGCCCTCCGCCAGCAGTAGAAGAGGTCTTGGATGATCCGCTCGATTCTGTATGCCACCGATCTTGGCCTTTACGCGCCTTATGTCCTGCAACATGCCCTGGCTCTGACTCGCTCGTTCAACGCCGCGCTTTATGTGGTGCATGCGGTCGAGCCGATGGGCCTGTTTGCCGAGTCCGTGTTGCAGACCTATCTCGATGAAAACACGCTGAAAAACATGCGCCACGATGGCCTGGGAACGGTCATGGCGAGCATTGAGCAGCGAGTGCTGGAGGGCTTCTACGACGAGATCGGCGATGCCCAGGAGGACATGGCCCTGATCAAGGCCGTGCGCGTGATTCAGGGCGATCCGCCGCAGGTGATCCTGGCCCAGGCGCGCGAGCTGCAGGTCGATTTGCTGGTGGTCGGCAGCCACAGCCACGGTGCAACCTGGGATACCCCGCTGGGGCGTACCGCCGCACGCCTGGTGCAGTTGGCAGAGGTGCCGGTGTACCTGGTGCCCATGCTGCAGCACCGCGGTCATGGCGAGCTTTAACAGGGCGACGTGCGGTCAGTTGAAGGGCGGGCAAATTGAGATAAATCATCTAGATTGATTGTTCGTATCGCCATTATGGTTATATGCGATAGCCGGCCACGTCAGGGCCTATCTGTTTTGAGGGACGAGTATGAAGCTCCAACAACTGCGCTATATCTGGGAAGTCGCCCACCATGACCTTAACGTTTCGGCGACGGCGCAGAGCCTCTATACCTCCCAGCCAGGGATCAGCAAGCAAATCCGCCTGCTGGAGGACGAGCTGGGTGTGGAAGTGTTTGCCCGCAGTGGCAAGCACCTGACCCGCGTAACCCCGGCCGGCGAGCGGATCATCAGCACCGCCGGTGAGATTTTGCGCAAGGTCGAGAGCATCAAGCAGATCGCTCAGGAATTCTCCAACGAGAAAAAGGGTACCCTGTCGATTGCCACCACCCACACCCAGGCCCGTTATGCCTTGCCGCCGGTGATCGGCGCCTTTATCAAGCAGTACCCCGACGTCGCCCTGCACATGCATCAGGGCACGCCGATGCAGATTGCCGAGATGGCCGCCGATGGCACCGTCGACTTTGCCATCGCCACCGAAGCCCTGGAGCTGTTTGGCGATCTGGTGATGATGCCGTGTTATCGCTGGAACCGCTGTGTGGTGGTGCCCCTGGGGCATCCGCTGGCCAAACTGCCGAAGTTGACGTTGGAGGCCCTGGCCGAATATCCGATCGTCACCTATGTGTTCGGTTTTACCGGGCGCTCCAAGCTGGACGAGGCCTTCAACCACCGTGGCCTGTCGCCCAAGGTGGTGTTTACCGCCGCCGACGCCGACGTGATCAAGACCTATGTGCGCCTGGGCCTGGGGGTCGGCATCCTGGCGAGCATGGCCGTCGATACCAAGCTCGACCCGGATCTGGTGATGCTCGATGCCAGCGAGCTGTTCGAGGCCAGCGTGACCAAGATCGGCTTCCGTCGTGGCACCTTTCTGCGCGGATTTATGTGCGATTTCATCGAGAAGTTTGCCCCGCACCTGACCCGTGACATGCAGGCCAAGGCTCTGCAATGCCACAACAAGGCGGAAATGGACGAGCTGTTTCGCGATATACGCCTACCAACCTATTGAGTTGGCCCGCATACACAGAGCCCGGCGTGATGCCGGGCTCTGTGTATTTAATGCTTGGCGATCAGGTTGCCGGCGTGCAGGCCGCATTCCTTCTGGGTGGCTTCCTCCCACCACCAGCGGCCTTCGCGCTCGTGCTGGTTGGGCAGCACCG
>DAITLT010000475.1:0-2242 GCA_036835505.1 Pseudomonas sp. | reverse complement strand
AGACCTTGAAAGATGGCTGGCTGCACACCGGTGACAAGGGTGAGCTGGACAGCGACGGCTACCTGCGCATCACCGGCCGGGTGAAGGACATCTTCAAGACCAGCAAGGGCAAGTACGTGGCGCCGGCGCCGATTGAGGGTGAGATCGCCAAGAACAGCCATGTGGAGCAGGTCTGCCTGATGGGCAGCAACCTGGATCAGCCGCTGGCGCTGATTGAACTGTCGCCGGCAGCGCGGCTGTTGCCTGCCGGCCAGGTCAGCGCCGAACTGCAGGCCACCCTGGCCCACCTCAATAGCCAGCTGCAACCCCATGAGCGGATCAGCCATTTCGTCCTGGTGCGCGAGCCGTGGACGGTGGACAACGGCTGCATGACCCCCACTATGAAGATCCGCCGCAATGTGCTGGAGGCGCGCTATGCCGAGTGGGTTGCCGCCCTGCCGGCACGCCAGCCGCTGGTCTGGGAGTAATTTAACGTCGCTCCCGGATTGCATCCGGGTTACGTCAGGCAGAACCCTAGCCCTGCTGTAATCCAGGAAAATCGCCCGGACCTGCTCCAGGCCAGTTCAACCCTTGTTAGGAGTCACCATGTCGGGGCCGTTGTCGTCGTTGAAAGTGTTGGACTTCTCCACCTTGCTGCCGGGGCCGTTTGCCTCGCTGTTGCTGGCGGATATGGGCGCGGACGTGCTGCGCATCGAGTCGCCGACGCGCATGGACCTGGTGCGGGTGCTGCCACCCCATGCGGATGGGGTATCGGCCAGTCACGCCTACCTCAATCGCAACAAGCGCTGCATGGCCCTGGACCTGAAAAAGCCCGAGGCGGTCGAGCTGGTCAAGCGCCTGGTGCTCGATTACGACATCGTGCTGGAGCAGTTTCGCCCAGGGGTGATGGACAAACTGGGCGTCGGCTATGCGGCGCTCAAGGCGATCAACCCCAAGCTGATCTATGTGTCGATCACCGGCTATGGCCAGACCGGGCCGTTCAAGGACCGCGCCGGCCATGACCTCAATTACCTGGCCGTCGCAGGCCTTGCCAGTTACACCGGGCGCCGTGATAGCGGGCCGCTGCCGCTGGGGATTCAGGCCGCCGACATTGCCGGCGGCTCCCTGCATGGGGTGATGGGCCTGCTCGCTGCGGTGATCCAGCGGCAAGTGACAGGGCAGGGGCAGCAGGTGGATATCAGCATGACCGACTGCGCCTTTAGCCTGCACGCCATGGCCGGCGCCGGTTACCTGGCCTGCGGGGTGGAGCCGCAGATGGAGAATCAGGCGCTGAACGGCGGTAGTTTTTACGACTATTACCGCACCCGCGATGGGCGCTGGTTTTCGGTGGGCAGCCTGGAGCCGCAATTTATGCAGCAATTTTGCGCGGCCATAGGTCGCCCGGAACTGGCGGCGCGCGGCTTGAATCCACAGCCGGAGGTGCAGCAGGCGCTGAAGCGGGAAATTCAGCTGGAGTTTGAGCTGCGCGATTTTGCCGAGTGGCGCGCGGTGTTTGCCGCCCTGGATGCCTGTGTGGAGCCGCTGCTGCCGCTGTCTGAAGCGGTTGAGCATCCGCAGATTAAAGCTCGCGAATTGGTGCTGGAGGTGCCGCGCGAAGGCAAAACGGCGCAACGGCAAATCGCCTGCCCGATCAAGTTCTCGACCGGCTTGCCGGCACCGCGACATATCGGCGCGCCGGTGGGCGCGCACAGTGTCGAGGTGTTGCAGGGGTTGGGTTATTCCAGCGAGCAGATTGAGGCGCTCAAAACTGCCAAGGTGATTGGCTAGCAGGCCGTTGAAAAATGTAGGCGAGGCAGGCAAGACAAGGCAAAAACGGCCGAGAAAGCGGAGTTTACGAGTTGTAAATGAGCATTTCTCGGTCGTTTTTAACGCAGTATTGCCAACGCAGGTAGTTTTTCAACGGCCTGCTAACTACTCGCGGCGCTGCTGACCGCTAAACACCAGGGTCGCTTGGCAGCGCCGGCACAGGTAGCGCCGACCTTTGCCGACCAGGCTGTGACGCTGGGCGCTAAAGGCAAAATCCTGTTCAGGGCACTGGCAGCGATAGATGTAGCGCAGCGCGGTACGCCGCTGCACCGCATAGCTGTGGCAGCGGTTCGGCGGCAGCGCGTAGACGCCGCGCATGATCAGTTGCCATTCCTCACCGTGGGGCTGGATGCCCGCGCCGAACATCTGGTGGGCAATCAAGTGGGCCACTTCATGGGCCACCGTCTGCTCAAGAAAATGCGCGTGGTTTTCCCGG
>DAITLT010000474.1:0-2250 GCA_036835505.1 Pseudomonas sp. | reverse complement strand
CCGACAAATCATTGGTTGGGGCACGCAAACCATCCACGCGCCTGTGTTAGGGTCTTCTCAATAACCATTCGTGACAAGGCCTCGCCATGGGAAAACTACTGATTTGTCTTGCCCTGATTCTGCTCACCGCCGCCACCAGCCTGTACCTCTCCCCGGCTGCGCTGTTCGCCAGCGTGCAATTTGTCGAGCAGCAATGGGCGGGCCTCAGTGCGCGCCAGGTGCAGGTGGGCGACTTTAACCTGCATTATTACGAAGGTGGCCCGCAAGGTGCAGAAACCATCCTGATGATTCACGGCTTCGCTGCCGACAAAGACAACTGGCTGCGTTTTTCCCGCCCACTGACCGCCCGCTACCATGTAGTTGCCCTCGATCTACCAGGGTTTGGCGACAGCAGCAAACCGGCGGCCAGTTATGACGTGGCCACCCAGGTGGAACGCCTGAATGCCTTTAGCCAGGCCCTGGGTATTGGCCAACTGCATCTGATCGGCAACTCCATGGGCGGTCATATTGCCGCCTTGTACGCGGCTCGCCACCCCGAACAGGTACTCTCGGTAGCCCTGCTGAACAATGCCGGAGTCAACGCACCGCAGGCCAGCGAACTGTTCCAGCGCCTGCAGCGCGGCGCGGCCAACCCGTTACTGGTCAGCAGCAGCGCCGACTTCAGCGCCTTGCTGGATTTTCTCTTCGTGCAGCAGCCCACACTGCCAGAGCCACTCAAGCAACACCTGGCGGAGCGAGCGATCGCCAGCCACGACTTCAATCAGACCATTTTCAGCCAACTGCGCGAGCGTTATATCCCGCTGGAGCCGGAACTGGCGAAGATCCAGGCGCCGACCCTGCTACTTTGGGGCGACCAGGATCGGCTACTGGACGTATCCAGCATCGAGGTCATGCGCCCCCTGCTCAAACAGCCCAGCGTCGTGATCATGCAAGCCTGCGGACACCTGCCGATGATCGAGCGCCCGGAGGAAACCAGCGCGCACTACCAACGGTTTCTCGACAGCGTTAAACGCTGAACGCCACGCAATAAAAAACCCGCTCATTGAGCGGGTTTTTTATTGGCTAAGGAAACTGGCTTAAACCAGTTTCTCCAGCTCAGGTACGGCTTCGAACAGATCCGCCACCAGGCCGTAGTCGGCCACCTGGAAGATCGGCGCTTCTTCGTCCTTGTTGATCGCAACGATCACTTTGGAGTCTTTCATGCCGGCCAGGTGCTGGATCGCGCCGGAAATACCAACGGCGATATACAGCTGCGGAGCGACGATCTTGCCGGTTTGACCAACCTGCATGTCGTTCGGCACAAAACCGGCGTCCACTGCAGCGCGCGAAGCACCCACAGCAGCACCCAACTTGTCGGCCACTTTGTACAGCAGCTGGAAGTTGTCGCCATTCTGCATGCCGCGACCGCCGGAAACGACGATCTTGGCAGCGGTCAGCTCTGGACGATCGGACTTGGCCAGCTCTTCGCCGACGAAAGCCGACTTGCCAGCATCGGCAGCGCCGCTGACTGCTTCAACAGCAGCCGAACCGCCTTCAGCGGCAACCGGATCGAAACCGGTAGCGCGCACGGTGATCACTTTTACGCCAGCCGAAGACTGCACGGTAGCGATGGCGTTACCGGCATAGATCGGCCGCTGGAAGGTGTCAGCGCTGACGACTGCAGTGATTTCCGAGATCTGGTCAACGTCCAGTTGCGCAGCAACGCGCGGCAGGATGTTTTTGCCATTGGAGGTCGCGGCAGCCAGGATGTGGCTGTAGCCCTTGCCCAACTCGGCAACCAGCGGCGCAACGTTTTCCGGCAGCTGATGGGCGTAAGCCGCGTTGTCGGCAACCAGAACCTTGGCAACGCCAGCGACTTTGGCCGCCGCTTCAGCAGCAGCGCCACAAGCAGCGCCGGCCACCAGAACGTGAATCTCACCGCCGATGGCTTGCGCCGCGGCAACGGTGTTCAGCGTGGCAGCAGCCAGGGCAGCGTTAGTGTGTTCAGCAATAACCAAGATAGTCATTTAGATTACCTTCGCCTCGTTCTTCAGTTTCTCGACCAGTTCAGCCACGGACTTGACCTTGATACCAGCGCTGCGAGTAGCCGGCGCTTCTACTTTCAGGGTCTTGACGGTGGAGGTGGTAGAAACGCCCAGGGCGTCCGGGGTAACCACTTCCAGCGGCTTTTTCTTGGCCTTCATGATGTTCGGCAACGACGCGTAGCGCGGCTCGTTGAGGCGCAGGTCGGTGGTCACGATAGCCGGCAGG
>DAITLT010000473.1:0-2250 GCA_036835505.1 Pseudomonas sp. | reverse complement strand
CTTCGAAAGCGTCTATCTGCTCCAGCAAGGCGAACTCTGGTACGCCTTCAACCCCCAGGTCAGCGACGAGAAAATCCAGCAACTGCAAAAGGCCCTGGACAAGCTGCGCAACACCCCCGGCAAATTCGCCAAGACCCGCTACGACGACATCCTGATCAATTATCTGTAGCGCCCGGCAAACGGCACAGGCATACACTGGGGCTCAACCTAACCTGCGGAGCACTGTCCATGCCTTGGTATGCCTGGCTCATCATGGCCCTCGCCCTGGGCTCAATTGTTGGCAGCCTGCTGCTCTTGCGCGACAGCGCCGGCAAACTGCCACTCAGCGCCGAACAACTCAAACGAGTACGCGAGCGCAACGCCGAAATGGACGCCAAGGACGCCGACCAACACTAACCCCGCCGCGACGCAATGCCATCACCCTTGGGCGCCTTACTGGCAAACTACTGACGGGTTAATTGCATACCTGCTGAGCCGTTGTGCGTATGTGGTTTGAGGGTAAGCGTGCAGTAGTAAAGGAGGGCAGAGAACGGCCAGAAGCGGCCACTTGCTATGGCTGTGCCGTGACTACGGGAGCAGGAATGAAGCCCTCTGCGGTCAGCATGCGAATTACGCCGCGCAGGAGGAAGTTGTAGGTAAAGCCGAGTGTGTACTGCCGAGCACCGGGCTGGATTGGCACCAGCATCCCCCTGTCCACCAGCTTCTTGATTTGGTAGGTCCGCTGCGGCCCATTCAAGCCAGGCATAGCATCAGCAAGCTCTGCCGACTTGGCCACTCCAGTGTCAGTTTCCAACAGGCGGCGGAGGATCGACTGTTCTTGCTGAGTGATGTGCTCGCGCTCGCGGGCAAAGTTGAGTGCAGGCACCAGGATCTCGGCTTTAAGGTAGCGATAATCACACAGGCGATCGAGCTTGTTCAGCTCAGCTAGGATGCCCTTGAGTACGTAAACACACCAACTCTCCAGGCCTTCTTGGGTTCCGCGATCAGCCTCCCCAAGCATCTCGTAATAGCGCTCGCGGTCGTTACAGAACACTGCAGTGGGATTCAGTAGACGGCCGCCGGCGGAGACATCGAACCCGTACTTAATCAGCATCAAGTAGGTCAACAAGCGGACAACTCGGCCATTACCGTTGGTGAACGGATGAATCCACCCAAACCGATGGTGCGCAATCGCCACCTTCATGAGGTCGTATTTCTGCGGGTCGCGCGCGTTGACGAAAGCCACCAGCTCGTCCATGTAAGCCGAAACCTGTACTGGGTCGGGGGGCAGGTGTTCCGATTGCGCAATGCGAACTGATCCAGCCCTGAACTGACCTGGGGTGCGATCCCCTTCGCGGCCTAGCTCGCCGACAGTGATGGCGTGCAGCTCTCGAATCAGGTGCTGGCTAACCTCGCTACCTTTCGTGAAATGCTCCTCGATGTAGGTCATGGCCTTCTCGATGTTGGAGATCTCACGCAGCTGGTCGGTGGCTGCGTCACTGCCCTCCATCTTACTTTCCACGTAGTCAGCTAGGGTTGTGTGGTTGCCCTCGATGCGGGCAGAGCCGAGGCTCTCCAGAATGTGGAATACACTCTTGAGCTGGAAGAAGAGGCTTGGCGGGGTCGACCCGCTGAGCCTGAAGCGGCGGAGGTGTTCCAGCTCGGTCAATACGTCGACAAGCGGCGAATCGAAGGACGGATTAAGCAGCGCCAAATCGTGGTGAGTGAAGGTGGGCATATTCTCACTATCTCAAGCCTGAAAAATTACTATGTCAAAGAATACCGCCATAGCAAGCATATTTACTGGCATTCAAGCGTCATATCTCAGCACATTAAGTCAAATTCCATATAAACACTACCTGAAAAATCCCTCGCGAGTAAGTCGAAAACGTGCGCTTCCAGTGCCAGTGCCGCGGCCAGCTGCGACCCATCGGCAAATTGAGTTGACCATGGAGGCCTGGCGCCGCTGAATAGCCCACAACCTACTGTATCGGGGAAGACTTGGAGCTGACGGAAGGCGCTGTCGGCTTGAGGGCGGTTGGCGCCTGTCATGACCGACAACTATTGGCCGATTGCAGCCTCCCCCCCCTCTCCCACATACCTCCCACTACTACCCACCCCTTGCAAACAATCCCGTTAACGGCGCCATTAGGGTCTGTTCCCGTTTCATTCGCGGCCGCGCCGGAGCCGGTTTTTGCGCGAGGCAAGGCGCGAGGAGCGTGATTTGGTTGTTCCAAATGAGCGACGAGTAACGCCGCCTCGCACAAAAAC
>DAITLT010000472.1:0-2260 GCA_036835505.1 Pseudomonas sp. | reverse complement strand
CTGGCCGGTTTCGCTGTACAGCGCGCCGTTCAGGCCGTCGAGGGCGCTGGACAGCGGCAGGAAGCGCGCGGCCATGTCCGCCAGGGTCTCTGGCTGTTGCCGTGCCCAGGCGTCGAGTGCCTGGCGGGTGCTTTGTGGCTCGTTGCTCAGGCAGGCGCGCTTGAGGTCGTCCAGCAGGGTGCGTGGGCTTGGGCCGGTCTGGCTGGTGGGGGCGATGGCGGGCTGCCGGCGGGCGCGCCACCACAGGCCAAAGCCCGCCAGGGTGGTCAGGCTGAGCAGGGCGCAAGCCAGTTGCCACGGCCACAGGGCTGGCCCGTCCAGCGCCAGGCTGGTCGGCGCGGCCTCGTTGCCGGGTTCGCCCTGCAAGAGCGGGTTTTCACCGATCTGCAGCTCGCGTCCGGGCAGACGGGTGCGTTCCAGTTGATCGGTCTGGGTATTCCACCACAGCACCTCGAGCGCTGGCAGTTGCACCGGGCCGCTATGGCTGGGAACCAGGGCGATGCGTTCCTCGCGGCTGCCAGTAATGCCTTGGGGGGTGATTTGATTGGCCAGTTGCGGTTGGTCCGGGTAACTGCGCACACCGGCAATCTGTGGGCTTGGCAGGGGCGGCAATTGGGCGCTGGACAGGCCTTCAGCCTGCAGCGTCAGGTTGCGGGTCAGGGAATCGCCGACCTTGCTCTGCTCGGGTGGCGTGCTCCAGCTCTCGCTGAGGCTCAGCGCCCGTGCCGGTAGCCACACGGCGCCGGTGGGGTAGGTGGCCGGCTTGGCCTTGACCTGCAGGGGAATTTGCGCGGAGGTGACGCGGGTCAGCTTGCCCGGTCGGCTGAAGGGGCTGAAGGCATCGTTGGCTGGGCGCGCGGCAACCACCGTGGCACTGAAGGTCAGGGCCGGAATCTGCAGCTCGCCGCTTTGCTGCGGGAAGATCGCATAGCGCAGTTCGATCACCCCGTGGCGCACGTCATTGATGAGTTTTTCATAGGTTTGCGGCTCGCCCAGTTGCTCGATATTGGCGTTGGCCATCTGCAGCGGGGTGAGGTTGCTGTCGTCGTACAGCGACACCGAGTGGTAGATGCGCAGCGTCAGGATGGCCTGGGCCTGCACGTAGACGCTGTCGTGATCCAGGCTGGCCTCGATAAACACCGGCGCCAGGTGCGTTTGCCCGTCGCCGGCGTTGGCTGCCAGCACATGCAGGGTAATGGGTGCGCTGCTGGCCTCCCCCAGTTGCAACGGCGGAATCACCACATAGCCGGTGCGCTTGGGTTGCAGGGTGATGATCCAACTGGTGGTGGCGCGCGCCTCGCCATTGAAGGTGCTCAGGCGATTGACCTGGCGGGTGCCGAGCAACTCGAACAGGTCCTGCAGGGGGGCCAAATCCGGTTTGCCAAACAGGGTGGCATCGTTGGACTCCAGGGTCAGTTCGACACTTTCGCCTTCGCTCAATTGCACCCGATCGACGCTGGCGGACAGCTCGGTGGCGTGGACGCTAACGCTGAGCAGGGCGCAGAGCATGGCCAGGAGAAACGGGAGTCGCAAGCGGGTCATCGGTTGTGTTCCTGACGTTGTTGCTGTTCGTACCAGAATTTGCGCCGCAGCAGCTCACCCGGCTCATCCGGGATCTGCCGCAGCCATTGTTCCAGGGCCTGGCGCTGTTCGCTGCTGAGCTCATCCTGGGGTGCGCTCGCTGCCTCGCCGCTGGCGCTGGCGGACTCGCGTTGCTGCGGGTCGGTGCTGCCTTGCTGGCTGCTGGGCGCAGGCTTGGCTGTTTGGGGCGGGCTGGCGGCGGCGCTCGGTTCGGGCTTGGCGGCGGGTGTGCCGGCTTCTGTTTGTTTGGCGGAGCTGGGCGCCGACTGGGCCTTGTTCTGCGCTGGCTCGCCGGGTGGCGGCGCGGGTTGCGCGTTAGCGTCGCTGTCTTTGCCGGTGGGCGCCTGGTTTGCTGGACTCTGGGGTGATTGTGGCGCCGTTGATGAGCCCGCAGCCTGGTTTTGCTGCTGCTGCTGCTGCTGCTGCTGCTGCTGCTTTTGCTCTTGTTCCTGCTGCTGCTGTTGCTGTTGTTGCTCTTTGCGTTGCTGCAGGGCCTGTTCCGCCAGCGCCTTGTTGGCCAGGGCTGCCGGCATTTGCGGCTGGCGTTCCAGGGCCTGGTCGTAGGCGTCGAGGGCCGCTTCCAGTTCACCGGCCTTGGCCAGGGCGGTGCCACGGTTGTAGTGATCGGCGGCGCTGTAGCCCTGGGCAAAACGCTCGGCGGCAGCGTTGTAGTCGCCGG
>DAITLT010000471.1:0-2261 GCA_036835505.1 Pseudomonas sp. | reverse complement strand
GATCGCCTACTGGCAGGCCTACGGTTTCTGCCATGGGGTGATGAACAGCGACAACATGTCGATCCTCGGCATCACCTTCGATTTCGGCCCCTATGCCTTTCTCGACGACTTCGACGCCCAGCACATCTGCAATCACTCCGATGACCACGGCCGCTACAGCTTCAGCAACCAGGTGCCGATCGCCCACTGGAACCTCAGCGCCCTGGCCCAGGCCCTGACGCCGTTTATCGAGGTCGACGCGCTGCGGCAAACCCTTGGCCTGTTCCTGCCGCTGTACCAGGCTCACTACCTCGATCTGATGCGCAAACGCCTGGGCCTGACCCGCGCCGCTGACGGCGACGAGGCGCTGATCCAGCGCCTGTTGCAACTGATGCAGGGCAGCGCCGTGGACTACTCGCGGTTCTTCCGCCGCCTCGGCGAGCAGACGCCGGCCCAGGCCGTGGCCAGCTTACGTGACGACTTTGTCGACCTGGCCGGTTTCGACCAGTGGGCCAGCGACTACTGCGCCCGCGCCGCCGAGGGTGACGACGACCAGGACGCGCGGCGCACGCGCATGCACGCGGTCAACCCGCTGTATGTGCTGCGCAACTACCTGGCCCAGCAAGCCATCGAGGCCGCCGAACAGGGCGACTACGGCCCGGTGCGCGAGCTGCACCAAGTGCTCAGCCAGCCGTTCGAGGCGCAGGCGGGGATGGCGCGTTACGCCGAACGCCCACCGCAGTGGGGCAAACACCTGGCGATCAGCTGCTCGTCCTGAGCCAGACAGGGCCGGCTGGTTAAATCAAATACGCATATAAACATGCTCAAACATTCTTAGACTATCTAAGCAAAGCTCACTATGGTGGCGCCCTGGTGCAACAACCCTGCTTGCGCGCGCGGCTTGCTTGCGCGATTCGATTGCTAAGGAATCCCCATGTCCTGGGACTCATTGCCGCTGCTGTTTGTCGCCGCCCTGCTGGTGTGGGTGCTGGTTGCCTTCGTGCGCGAGAAATGGAGCCCGGACATCGTTGCCGCCATCGCCGTGGCGGCGCTGCTGATTACCCAGTTGCTGACCCCCAAGGAAGTGCTCAGCGTGCTGAGCAACTCGGCGCCGGTAACCATCGCCTGCATGTTCGTGCTGTCGGCGGCGCTGGAGCGTACCGGCTGCATCGACGTGCTGGGCAATTGGCTGGGCGATCTGGTGGGCAGCAGCCCGACACGCACCCTGTTTGGCCTGACCATCACCGCCCTGGTGATCTCGGCGTTTCTCAATAACACCCCGGTGGTCGCCATCCTCACCCCGGTGGCCATCTCGCTGGCCAAACGCTGCGGCACCTCGGCCTCGAAACTGCTGATCCCACTGTCCTATGCCACCATCCTCGGCGGCACCCTGACCATGATCGGCACCTCAACCAACATCCTTGTCGACGGCGTGGCACGCAGCGCCGGCCTGGCCCCGTTTGGCATGTTCGAGATCACCGGCGCCGGTCTGATTCTGGCCTCGGCCGGCATGCTCTACATGCTGACCCTGGGCAAACACCTGTTGCCCAACCGCGAGAGCCTGTCCAAACAGTTGCGCCCGGACCTCGACCGCACCTTTATGAGCGAGTTGCTGGTGCCCCATGACTCGCCGATGCTCGGCAAGACCCTCAGCGAAGCCAATCTCAATGGCGGCAGCGGCCTGCAGGTGCTGAAGATCTTCCGTGACGATCAGCAACTGACCGAGCCTGACCACAGCACCGTGCTGATGGCCGGCGACCAGTTGGTGATCCACGGCCAGGTCAAGGATGTGGTCGAACTGCGCGGCAGCGGCCACCTGAGCTTCAATCGCGGCGAGGCCTTCGAGACCATCTCCAGCCATGACGTGATCCTCGCCGAGGCCATCGTTGGGCGTAACTCGCGCTACAGCAATCGACCGATGCGCGACCTCGACCTGACCGCCCGTTATGGTATCGCCGTTCTCGCCGTGCATCGCCAGGACGAAAATGTGCGCGGCAACCTGGATGACTTCGAGCTGCAGTTCGGCGATGTGCTGCTGGTCGAGGGCACGCCCGCACAGATCAAGCGGTTTGCCGACAACGGCGAACTGATCAGCCTGAACGCCGTGCAGGAGCGGGCCTTCCGCCGCGACAAGGCGCCGATTGCGATTATCGCCACCCTGGCCGTGATGCTCCTGGCCGCCATCGGCCTGATGCCCATCGAAGGCCTGGCGATCATCGGCGCAGTGACCGTGCTGGCGACCCGCTGCCTGGACGTGGAAGACGCCTACAAGGCGGTGGATT